>NZ_DAMBJX010000002.1:15161-66139 GCF_032067225.1 Brevundimonas vesicularis
CGCCGCCCGCCAGCACCAGGATGACGATCGGCAGGACGCGGCGATAAAGCTTCACCCGCCGCGAGCGCGCGCGCCAGCGCGCGCCGGCCAGGGCGACCCTGGCCTCGTCGGCCTCGATGCGGGACTGTTCGCCGTGTTCGGTCAAGCGCGCCTCAGCTGTGGGCGAAGATGTCGGTCTCGTCCCAGCCGGCCAGGTCGAGCGCCGACCGCGTCGGCAGGAAGTCGAAACATTCAGCGGCCAGTTCGGTTCGCCCTTCGCGTGCCAGCATCATATCCAGCTTGGCCTTGGCCGCATGCAGATACAGGACGTCCGACGCCGCATAGTCCAGTTGCGCCTGGCTCAGCGTCTCGGCGCCCCAGTCCGAGGACTGCTGCGCCTTGGACAGGTCCGCGCCCACCGTCTCGCGCACCACATCCTTCAGCCCGTGCCGGTCGGTATAGGTGCGCGCCAGCTTGGAAGCGATCTTGGTGCAGTAGACCGGTCGCGTCTCGACGCCGAGGTGCAGCAGGAACATGCCGATGTCGAACCGGCCGAAGTGGAAGATCTTGGTCACCGCCGGATCGCTCAGCACCCGCTTCAGGTTCGGACAGTCATAGGCCGGCCGGTTCAGCCGCACGACATGGGCGTTTCCGTCGCCCGACGACAGCTGCACCACGCACAGCGGATCGCGGCGAAAACGCAGGCCCATGGTCTCGGAATCGATGGCGACCTCGGACCCCAGGTCCAGATCGTCGGGCAGGTCGCCCTCATGCAGGTAAACGGTCATGCTCAGGCTCTTACACGGCGAACGCGGCGCGCGAAACGGGCAAGCTCAACCACGAACGGGCCTCAAGCAGCGGGGCGGCGCGCGCGAGGCGATAGGCCAAAACAAAGAAAGCGCCGCACCGTTCGGTGCGACGCTTTCTGAAAAATGGTGCCCAGAAGAGGACTCGAACCTCCACGGCCGTTAAGCCACTGGCACCTGAAGCCAGCGCGTCTACCAATTCCGCCATCTGGGCCCCGTCGGCAGCGCCTTGCGGCGTTTCCATCGGGAAGGCGCGGACCTCTAAGGGAGGCTCCGGGCGGGGTCAACAAGGATTTTTCGCCTTTGCGAGATTTCTTGCGCACGCAGCGCGGCAAGCGTGGCCGCACGGACTTTTCGATCCGCGTTCGGCGGCGACTTAATGGGCGCTAAGCCTGTTTTCTAACCCCGTCTTGAGGCCAGGTCGCCTACAAGCGCCTGATGGCGGACCCGTCTCTAAGCCCCTCTGCGCCAGAGCGCTTCGCCACTGAGCGCCGCGCCCGGCCGCGCGCGCCGTTCCGCCAGAACCGCCGCGCCCGCGAGCGGGTCACGATCCTGGGGCAACCGATGGATCTGGTGAAGCCGGAAGAGGTGCTGCACCATATTCAGCAGGCGGTGCGACAGGGGGCAAAGAACCTGATCGCCAATCACAATCTTCACAGCCTGTACCTGATGCAGAAGCGGCCTGAACTCGCCGCCTTCTACGACAGAGCCGATCTGATCGAGGTCGATTCGACGCCGCTTCTGGCCTTTTCGCGCGTCCTGGGCCTGCACAGCCGGGGCTTTCATCGCTGCACCTATCTGGATTGGCGCGACCATTTCTGGAGTGTGGCGAACCGCGAGGGCTGGCGCGTCCTGTCCGTCGGCGGCGCGCCCGGCGTCGGCGACGAGGCGGCCCGGCGGCTGAAGCTCCGCTATCCCGACGTCGACATCGCCATCCACCATGGCTTCTTCGACGCCCGCCCCGGTTCGTCCGAGAACGCCGCCGTCCTGGATCGGATCACGGCCTTCCAGCCCCATATCCTGTTCGTCGGCATGGGGATGCCGCGCCAGGAGCTATGGATCGCTGAAAACTTCGAGCGCCTGCCCGATTGCGTCATCCTGTCGGTCGGCGCCGCCTTCGACTATGAGGCGGGGGTTCAAAGCGCAGCCCCGCGCTGGATGGGACGCGCCGGCATCGAATGGGCCTATCGCCTGCTGCATGATCCCAAACGGCTGTTCGTCCGCTACTGCGTCGAGCCCTGGACCCTCCTCCCGCTGGCGGTGCGCGACATCCGCAAGGCCAGGGGTCGCAACCGCTGATCACGTTATTCCTACTGGTCAGATAGATATTTATCGCCATGATCCCTCTGGATCGCCGCGTGTTATCGACAGCGACGGAAATGGAAAACGGGGGTGCGCGTGCCGCAGCAGAATGGACCGCATGTCGCCATCGTCGGCGCGGGTTTCAGCGGCCTGCTGACCGCCGTTAATCTGCTGAAGGCCTCGCGCGACGTGCGCGTCACCCTGATCGAGCGGCGCGGCGTTTTCGGTCCCGGCACCGCCTACGACACCGGCAATCCCGGCCATCTGCTGAACGTCCGCCTGGACAATATGAGCGCCTTTCCCGACCAGCCCAGTCACCTCGCCGACTGGTTGGCCGAACAGCCGTCGTGGCGCGCCCAGGACGGCTTCATCACCCGCGGCGTCTACGGCGACTATCTTCAAGCCCTGCTGGACGAGGCGCTGGACGACGCTCCCGACCGACTGAACCTGATCGGCGCCGAGGCTCAGTCCATCGATCGCCAGGACGACGGCTGGCGTATCGTGACCAGCGACGGAGAGGTCGCGGCCGATCAGGTCGTGCTGGCGCTAGGCAATCTGGAGCCCGCCTCGCCCCCCGGCGTCGAGGACGCGGTGCGCGCCTCCCCCGCCTATGTCGAAAACCCCTGGCGGTTCGAACCTCAGACGGCGCGCGACGCCCGCAACGTCCTGCTGATCGGGTCGGGCCTGACGATGGTGGATGCGGCCATCACCCTGCGCCGGCCCGGACGCCGCCTGACCGCCCTGTCGCGTCACGGGCTTTTGCCCCGCGCCCACGCGACTGCCCCGCCCACGCCCTATGTCGGCGCGTTTTCGGGCAGCCCCGCCGAAATCCTGCGTCAGATCCGCGCCGCGACAGCCGAGGCCGATTGGCGCGCCGTGTTCGACCGCCTGCGCCATTCCGCGCGCGACATCTGGCGCGGCTGGTCGCGGGTGGAGCGCAGCCGCTTTCTGCGCCATCTGCGCCCCCTGTGGGATGTGCATCGCCACCGCCTGTCGCCCGGCCCGGCGCGCGACATCCATTCCATGCTGGCTGGCGGCGAGCTGACGATCCTGGCCGGCAAGCTGACCGAGCTGAAGGCGACCGACGTCATCGAGGTCTCGTGGCGTCCACGCGGAAAAAAGCGCGCCATCAAGGAGCGGTTCGACCTGGTCGTGAACTGCACCGGGCCGCTGGGCGTGATCTCCAAGAGCACCGAGCCGATGATCCGCGACATCCTGGACAAGGGTTACGGTCGCCCCGACCCCTTGGGCCTGGGCCTGCAGGTCGATGACGAGGGCGGCCTGCTGGACGGGGCGGGCGCCCCCGCGCGGGGCCTTCACGCCATCGGCCCCCTGACGCGCGGCGCCTTTTGGGAGATGACGGCCGTGCCCGACCTGCGCGGCCAGGCCCGCGATCTCGCCGCCCGTATCCTGTCGGACCGCCTCTAGACCGAAACAACCGACACGTTTAGCCTTCACACCCGGATCGATCGGGGGCGATGACAGTGGGGGCAAGAAGAGGCATCGGCCTGCTGGTCGCGATCCTGTCGCTGGGCCTGACGGCCTTTGCGCCTCAGAGCGTATCGGACTATCGCCTCGCCTCCGCAGACAAGGTGCGCATCGACGTCTTCGGCGAGGCGGCGCTGGGCGGCGACTTCGTGATCGACGCCAACGGCCGGATCGCCTTACCCCTGATCGGCGAGGTTCAGGCTGCCGGCTTGACGGGCGCCCAGCTTCAGGACGCCGTCGCTCAAGCCTTGAGCCAGGGCTATCTGAACCAGCCGCGCGTAACCGCCCAGGTCCTGGCCTATCGGCCGATCTACATCCTGGGCGAGGTCAATCGGCCGGGAGAATACCCCTATCTGCCGGACCTGGCGGTGCTGAACGCCGTGGCGACGGCCCAAGGCTTCACCTATCGCGCCAACACGCGCCGCGTCTTCGTGCGTCGCGCCGGATCACAGGTCGAAGAAGCCCAGCCGCTGACCGCCGATGCGCGTGTTTCGCCCGGCGACACTTTGCGGATCGGCGAACGCTACTTCTGACCCGCTGTCAGATCGGCATCGCCATGATTTCCTTATAGGCGGAAATCACCTGATCGCGGACCGAGATCACCGTTTCCAGCGACGCCTCGGCCGAGCTCAGCGCCGTGACCACATCGATCAGATTGCCCTGGCCCTGGACCGAGCGGGTCATCTGGGTTTCGGCCGCGCGCGATTGCTGGGTCATGTCGGTCATGGCGTTCTTGACCAGGTCGGCGAAGCCGCCGTCCCCGACGCCGGGCGCCTGGGCTGCGGTCGGCATGGCGCCGCCCTGGACGGCGGCATAGGCCTTTGCGGCCATCATCGGATTCATGGCCTAGTCCTCAGCGTTTGATGATGTCGAGGGTGCGGCTGTCCATCGACCGCGCCGTCTCGATGACGTTCAGATTGGCCTCATAGGCGCGCTGCGCCTCGCGCATGTCCATCGCCTCGACCAGGGTATCGACATTGGGCCGCATCACATAGCCCTGCGCGTTCGCGGCCGGGTGCGACGGGTCATAGTCCATCTTGAAGTCGCCCTGGTCGGGCCGGACCTCGGCCAGGGTGACGCCGGTCGCCCCATCGACCTCGCGCGCCTGGAAGACCGGGATCTGGCGGCGATAGGGCTCGCCGCCCGGCGTGCGCGCCGTCGACTGGGCGTTGGCGATGTTCTCGGCGATCACGCGCATGCGCGACTGCTGCGCCTTCAGGGCCGAGGCCGCCACCGCCATGGCGCTGTTCGAAGGGGGGATGGGATCAGGCATGGGTCAGTCCTTCTCGGCCATCGGCTCAGGCGCCCGGCCGCTTGGCGGCCATGCGGATCATGGACATGGATTTCTGGTAGAAGCCGATGGCGGCGTCATAGGCCATGCGGCTCTCGGCCATCTTCAGCATCTGCTCTTCGACCACCACCGAATTGCCGTCCAGGGTAGTTTCCGAATCGGGCGCCTTGGTCGGGGCGAACCGCACCGGTGAACCGGCCGGCGCGATATGGGCCGCATTGGTGCGCACCATCTGCAGCCCCCCGCCCGAGCGCATGGCGGCGGCGAAGTCGGTCGGCTGTTTGAGGTCGCGCCCGACGAAGCCCGGCGTATCGGCGTTGGCGACGTTCTCGGCGATGACCCGCTGGCGCGCGTCCAGCCAGCCCAGCCGGCCCTTGATCTGCCCCAGCAGCGGTATGTCGGCGACGCCCATGGCGGTCTCCCGTGCGACGCGAATGCGCGCGATGGGCAGAAAATGCCGCCTGGATGGTTAATAGGGGGTTATCTCAACGGGTCGTTAACCGTGGTGGTTAACATTCGCGGCCTGAGCGCGGACTGCGCGGGGCCTTTGCAGCGTCATGAATTTCCTCGATCTCGCCCGGGCGGTCTTCGGCCTGGCCTTCACCCTCGGCCTGATCGGGATCGCGGCCTGGGCTGCGCGCCGCTATGCGCCGCAAATCCTGGCCCGGCTGAACGCTGAGCGCGGCGAGCGCCGGCTTCAGGTCGTCGAGACCCTGGTGCTGGACCCCGCCCGTCGTCTCGTTCTGGTCCGCGTCGACGACGAGGAACGGCTGATCCTGCTGGGCGAAGGCCGTGAACTGATCGAGCCGCGTCAGCCCCCTGTCGGCAAAATAGGAGGCGGCCAGTGAAGCCCGCCGTCTTCGTCAAGCCGACCTGCGCCGAGCTTAAACGCGCGGCCTTGCTGTCGTTGTTCACCACTCTGGTCTGCCTGGCCTGGCCCGTCGCGGCCCTGGCTCAGCAGGCGGCGCAAAGCGGGTCGGCCCTGAACATTGATCTGGGCACCGGCGCCGGCCTGACCCAGCGCGTGGTCCAGCTGGTCGGTCTGATGACCGTCCTGTCCTTGGCGCCGTCCATCGTCATCATGACCACCAGCTTCGTGCGGATCATCGTGGTCCTGTCGCTGCTGCGCACGGCGCTGGGCCTGCAACAGTCGCCGCCGAACGCCGTCTTGGTGTCTCTGTCGCTGTTCCTGAGCGCCATCGTCATGGCTCCGACCTGGCAGGACGCCTATGATTCGGGCATTCGTCCGCTGATGGATCAGCAGATCGAACTGCCCCAGGCCTTCGATCAGGCGTCCGAACCCGTAAAAACCTTCATGCTGGCCCAGGTGGACCGCGGGGACCTCGCCCTGTTCACCCGTCTCTCAAAGAACGACCCGCCCCAGAACGTCCAGGACCTGCCCCTGCGTGTGGTCACCCCGGCCTTCATGATAAGCGAGCTGAAGAAGGCCTTCGAAATCGGATTTCTCCTTTTCGTTCCGTTCCTTGTGATCGATCTGGTGGTGGCCAGCGTGCTGATGTCCATGGGCATGATGATGCTCCCTCCGGTGGTGGTTTCCCTCCCCTTTAAGTTGATCTTCTTCGTGCTGGTGGACGGCTGGCGACTGGTCGCCGGAAGCCTGGTCGAGAGCTTCCAGCGGGCGTCCGGGACCGGATAATCCCCCGCCCCATATGGCTTTAAGCGTCATCGGCGCTTGCAAAGCGTATGGAAATCCGTGTTGATCCCCCGGTCCTCGCTCGGAATCGGGCGACTAACACTGGAAACGCTTCTTATGACCACTCAAGCCGAACTGATCGCCGCCGTCGCCAAAGACGCTGGTGTTTCGCAGGCCGACGCCGGCAAGGTGCTGACCGCGATCGTCGAAAACATCCACTCGACCCTGAAGTCGGGCGGCGACATCCGCATCTCGAACCTGGGCGTCTTCGACACCGCCGACCGCGCTGAGCGCGAAGGCCGCAACCCGGCTACCGGCGCGACCATCAAGATCGCCGCCTCCAAGGCCGTGCGCTTCCGCGTCTCCAAGCCGCTGAAGGACGCCGTCAACGGCTAAGCCTTTTCGGTCCTGCGATGCAGGACCGGCAATGCTCGACGGGCGGGGGTCGCGATGCGATCTCCGCCCGTTTCAATTTCAGGCGGCGCTCTTCGCGTCGGCTTCTTTTCTGAACGCCTGTTTGGCGCTGTTGACCCAGCCGACGAAGGTGTCGGCCTGGCTGGACAGATTGGCGAAGTCGCCCGTCCCCGCCACGCCCGAAAGATTGTCGTCCAGCGCGACCCGCAGCGCCGCCGCCGACCTCGCGCCGGGAACCATCGGCCCAAAGCGCCCGCTCAGCCGCTGCAGCGCGGCCCGATCGCCCGCCAGCGAATAGCCGACGCCCGCCCGGATCAGCCAGCTTTCCTCGGCCGGCGTCAGCGGCGTGGTCGCGGTCTTGTAGCGATCGCCCAGCCGCGCCTCATAGATTGGCGCCGCCTCGCCCCACTTCTGCTGCTTCCAGAAGATGTCGGCCCGCACCTCGCGCGCCGGGTTCGACTGATCCCGGTCCAGAACCTCCAGCGCATGGTCGAACCGGCCCAGATCCATCAGGGCGCGCGCCTCCAGCGCCCGGCGCTCGCTGTTCATCGCATTGGGCAGCAGGGTGGTGCGCGAGCCCCAGATGGCCTGCAACGCCTTCTCCGGCTGGCGGTCCATCAGGTAGACGGTGGCCAGATTGGTCGCGACCTGGGCCTTGGCCACTCCGTCCAGACGCTCGTCCACCTGGTGCTTCAGCAGTTCGGCGGCCTGATCCAGCAGGTCCACGTCGATCAGACGCCGCGACAGACGCCGCACCATCTCGTCGCCGTCCGCCCCGATCGGCGTCAGTTCGCGGAAGTCATAGAACAGCGCCAGCGCCTGCACCGGCTGCAAACCGTCCGCCGCCCCGTCCAGGAACAGGGCGCGGAAGGCGTTGGCCTGATCCGCCTGCACCTCGGCTGCGCCCGGCACGCCCGCCATCCGCTTGCCGGCCCCGCGCAGGGCGTCTAGCGCCTCGCGATATCGCCCCTGCTGCAGATAGATGCCCGACAGTTTGCGCACGACCGCCATCTCGGTCGCATCCCCGCGCCAGCGCCATTTCAGCTGTTCCAGCTGGGCCGTCGCCTGATCCGGCGTGATCGCGCCCTTGTCCAGCTCCAGACTGATGGCGCCCAGTTTCGCCGGCGTCGCGATCCCGTCCAGCGGCGCGCGCGCCACGGCCTTGTAGACCGCCAGCGCCCGGCTCTTGTCGCCGTTCAGCTCGAACATCCGCGCCTGCACCAGACGTGCGGTCAGTTGATCGACCGCCGGCGCATCCTGGCTGAACACATAGGCCAACAGCTGCTGGGCGGCGGCGAGATCGTTCAACTGGATCGCGGCCATGGCGTGGGCCGCGCCGAACCGCGCGCGCCATTCCTTGGGGAAGCTGTCGATGGCCGGGGCGCCGGCGGCGAAGTTGCGACGCGCCCCCTCCCAGTCGCCCATTTCCGAGGCGATATAGCCCAGCCAGACCTTGGTCGCCGGATCGTTGGCCAGGGCGGCGCCCGCGAAATCAACCTGGGCCTCCTCCAGACGCCCGACGCCGACGCGCGCCACGCCGCGCAGGCCGCGCACTTCGGGCTCGCCTTGCAGGTTCGGCGCCTTGGCGATCAGGGCGTTCAGCACCCCGATGGCCTCATAGTTCAGGCCCGACCCGACCAGGAACCGGGCGAGCGCCATCCGCGCCTCGATCGGCGCGCGCGGATTGTCGGCCGCCGCGATCGTCTCTAGCCCGGCCGCATCCTGCAGCCGGCGATAGCGGTCCGAGAATCCCGCCTCGCCCGTCGCGGCCCAGGCCTCGTCGATCAGCGCCGGATAGGCCGCCCGTTTGGGCGCATCCGCATTGTGGTCGCCCGTCTCCAGTCCGGCCGTCGGCGACGACAAGGCCAGCCCCTTGGGCCGGCTCAGCGTCACCAGATCGCCCGCCGCCTCGATCTTCAGGTCGTCAGCCGCCGTCTCGACCGCCAGACCCTGCGCCGTCGGGATCAGGCTCAGATCGACCGTGCGCCGTCCGCCGGCGTAACCCTTGCCGGGCGCCAGGGCCGTCACCGCCGCGAACCGGTCCCCGACCAGCGGATCGGTCAGCCAGACCGCCTTGGTCGCCCCGGCCATCTGCGCCACCAGCACCGGCGCGCCGTCGTCGGACCGGCCGACCTCGACCCCGCCCGCCGCACCGTCTGGGCCGCCCAGGGTCACGGTCCAGGTCCCGCCCTGCCCCTGCGCCGAGACGCCCAGCCCCTCGGGTTCGGCGATCCTCAAAGCCGTATAGCCCGGCCCGGCCGCCCACTGGGCGTTCTTGGCCGATCCCAGCGCCTTGGCCCCGCTCATATCCATGCGGGCGGCAGTGTCGAACACGACCCATACGGCATCGCCACGGCGGAAGACGGCCGCCCCCACCGGCGCGCCCCAGTCGAAGGTCAGGACAGTCTTACCGCCGGCCGTCTCGGCCCGCACCGGCACCACGGCCTTGGTCGTCTGCGGCGCGGCGGCGTCGCCGCCCTCCGGCGCCTTGCCGGGCGCATAGAGGTTCAGCCAAACCGCCCCGTCCGCTACGCCCGAGCGCGCATCCGCACCCTGTTCCAGCGTCAGGATCAGGTCCGTGCCGCCCGCGCCCCGGCTCGGCCGCGTCTCGACCGACTTCACCCCGGCCGGCGGATCGACCTTCAATCGCGAGACGTCGGGCGCAGCGGTGGTCCCCAGCCGAACGACGACCTTGTCGCCCTCGCGGCTGATCCGCGAGCGCACCCCGATCACACCGCCGAACTCAACCCGCGTGAACTCGGCGTTGGCGCCGATATTGATGGACAGCGGATCGCGCGACCGGCCGACTTCCTGGGCCAGCGGCGCCATCGGCGCGAACACGACGGCGCCGGCCGTGGCGGCGGCCACGGTCGTCTTCAGGATGCGCTTTGTCGGCGAGGCCCCGGACATATCTCCCGACCCATGCCGCATAAGGCCTTTAATCGCGGTTAACCGCCGTTCACCGTGATGATGGATGGCGTTAGGACAACCGGTCCACGCGACAGCGCCGTATTAAGCGCTCATAGTCGTCCCATGACCGATTATCCTCGCCTCAGCACCCTGAAGACCGGCCTGGCCTGTCGCTGCCCCCGCTGCGGCAAGGGACCGCTGTTCAAAGGCTACCTGACGCTACAGACGGAATGTCCGGAGTGCGGGCTCAGCTACGCCTTCGCCGATCCGGCGGACGGCCCGGCCTTCTTCGTCATGACGGCCGTCGGGGTGGTGGGGATGATCCTGCTGATGGTGTTCGACTTCACCGTCCACCCGCCGATCTGGGTGCATCTGGTCGTGACCCTGCCGATCCTGGTCGCCCTGTGCCTGGGCTGCCTGCGCCCCTTCAAGGCCTGGCTGGTCGCCGAGCAATATGTCCATAAGGCCGCGCCGCCCGAGTTCTCCTCGAACGGCAAGCACGGGCCTTTCTAGGGGTCGATCACCGTCAGCTCGGGCCAGCGCGCCCGCGCGCTGTCGACGGCCTTGGCCCAGCCCCTGGCCACCGGCCGGTTCGGATTGGGCCGGATCGTCATTGCGAACACGTCGTCCAGCCCGAAAGGCGCGGCGACGCTGAGGCTGTCGTCCGCCTCCAGTCGCACCCCGATCGCAAAGGTCGGCGCCACGAACCGCCCCAGCGCCTCATCCGTCGAGTGCAACGGCGCATAGGGTTCGCCGAACCGGTTTTGGAACCACAGATGCACCCGCGCCTGGTTGCGGACCTCGACCTGGCTGCGGAACGGCTCGTCGAAGGCGGCGGCGACGCGTTTGATCACGACGTCCTCGGCCTCGTAGGACAGGTCCGACGCGTTGAAATAGGCCAGGTCG
Organism: Brevundimonas vesicularis; assembly: GCF_032067225.1. Lineage (GTDB taxonomy): Bacteria > Pseudomonadota > Alphaproteobacteria > Caulobacterales > Caulobacteraceae > Brevundimonas > Brevundimonas vesicularis_F. The sequence continues at coordinate 25,912 of NZ_DAMBJX010000002.1, forward strand.
TAGTCCTTGACCCCATAGCCCGCCGGCCGCCCTGTCCTGGCGTTCCACACGGCCTGATAGACCGCCCCCGACACCAGCCGCCAATCGGGCAGGTCCAGCGCCCGGACGGTCGTCAGGACGTGCATCAGACCGGGATCGGCGCGCACGATGGCGGTCAGGTCCGCCTCTAGCTCGCTCATCCCCGCACCGGCCAGCCGTGGTCCAGCGGCCCGTGTCCGCCGCCCAGGCCCGGCGCCCGGCGGATCGCCTCGCCGACATAGGCCCAGGCTTCGGCCACAGCGACCTCCAGCGGCCGCCCCAGCGCCAGCCCGGCCGCACACGCACTTGCAAGCGTGCAGCCGGTGCCGTGGGTGTGGCGGGTGTCGACCCGCTCGGCCTCCAGCACCGTCTCGCCGTCTGCAGTCATCAGCAGGTCGATCACCGTCGGCCCCGACACGTGACCGCCCTTCATCAGCACCGCCCGCGCCCCCATGGCCAGCAAGGCCTCGCCCGCCCGTCTCTGGCCGTCCAGGTCGTGGACCGCAAAGCCCGTCAGGGCCTCGGCCTCTGGCGCATTGGGCGTCAGCAGGGCCGCGCGCGGGATCATCAGGCGCTTCACCGCCTCGACCGCCGCATCGGGCAACAGGGGATGGCCGCCCTTGGCCACCATGACCGGGTCGACCACCGCCGGGGCGTCCGCCTCGTCCAGCAGGGCGGCGACCGTCTCGACCACCTCGACCGAGCCCAGCATGCCGGTCTTGACCGCGTCGGTCCCAATGTCCTCCATCACCGCCCGCGCCTGTGCTGCGATCAGATCCAGCGGCAGCGGATGGACCCCGTGAACCCCCAGGGTGTTCTGCACCGTGATGGCCGTAATGGCGGTGGCGGCGAACCCGCCCATCATCGTCACGGCCTTGATGTCGGCCTGGATGCCCGCGCCGCCGCCCGAGTCCGACCCTGCCAGGATCAAGACGCGTCCTTGATGAAGCGCGCTCATGCCGCCGCTCCCGAAAACAGTTTCAGCCCGACAATGCCCGCCACGATCAGCAGGATGCACACCGCTCGCACCGCCGTCGCCGGCTCGCCATAGACCAGGATGCCGACTACCGCCGCGCCCACCGCCCCGATGCCGGTCCAGACCGCATAGGCCGTGCCGATCGGCAGCTTCTGCGTGGCGACCCACAACAGCACCATGCTGCCCGCCAGCGCGACCAGCACCCCCAGCGAGGTCCACGGCCGGCTGACGCCCACATTCTTGAGGCCCGAGGCCCACAGGACCTCTAGCAGACCGGCGACGACCAGCGTCGCCCACGGATTGATCGACATCACCCAGGACATGGCGACCAGATGGAACAGGCCGCGGTCCGGAGCAAGCCGCGATCAGCCGCCCAGCGGCCCCTTGAAGATGAAGAAGGCCCCAAGCGCGATGAAGGCGAAGCCGACCAGATGGTTTACCGTCAGCTTCTCCCCCAGATACAGGACCGAAAAGCCGGCGAAGACCAACAAGGTGATCACCTCCTGCATCGTCTTCAGTTCGGCCGGCGAATAGACCTGGATGCCGATGCGGTTGGCCGGCACCGCCAGCCAGTATTCGAAGAAGGCGATGCCCCAGCTGGCCATGACCAGCAGCCACAGCGGCTTGTGATCGAACTTCAGATGGCCGTACCAGGCGAAGGTCATGAAGACGTTCGACAGGCACAACATGACGATGGGGGCGATATAGGCGGTCAGGGGCATGGGCAGATCAGGGCTGTTGCAGACCTGCCCTCTACACCGGCTGCGACCGTCCGTCGCGGGCCTTCAATCCGCCGCCGTCACCGCCGCCTGAACCCTCAGCGCCTGCACCGTCTCGCGCACGTCGTGGACCCGCACCATCCGCGCCCCGCGCCGCGCGCCTTCCAGCGCCAGGGCCAGTGACCCGCCCAGCCGATCGGTTGCCGCGACCGCCGTCGCATCGATGGCCTGGATCGTGCGCTTGCGACTGGCGGCGTACAGCACCGGAAAGCCCAGATCGACCAGCGCGTCCAACCGCGCCGTCAGCGCCATGTTATGCGCCAGCGTCTTGCCGAACCCGATGCCGGGATCCAGCCAGATCCGCTCGCGCGCCACGCCCGCCGCCATCGCCGCCTCGGCCCGCCCGCGCAGATAGTCCCGCACTTCGACCACCACATCGTCATAGCGCGGGTCCGCCTGCATCGTGCGGGGTTCGCCCCGCATGTGCATCAGCACCACGTCGCACCCCAGTTCGGCCGCAACCGCCGCACTGTCGGGCGCGTGGCTCAGCGCCGTCACGTCGTTCCACATCGTCGCCCCGGCCGCGACGGCGGCGCGCGCGACGGCGGGCTTCATCGTGTCGATGCTGATCGCCCCGCCCCACCGCGCGCGGACGCCGGCGATGACCGGCGTGACCCGCTCGATCTCCTCGGCCTCGCCCACCGGCTCGGCCCCCGGCCGGGTGCTCTCCCCGCCGATATCGAGCACATCGGCCCCGTCCTCGACCAGCCGCATGGCCTGATCGATCGCGCCTTCAGTCGAGGCCCATCGCCCCCCGTCCGAGAAGCTGTCGGGCGTCACATTGACGATGCCCATCACCTGCGACAAGGCGGCCGTCCGCGCGGTTTGACTTTCATGGGCCATGGGACCAGCCTGTAACCGTGATCGCGCATTTCGTCAGCCAGGCTCGACGCCTTTCCCACGCGGGACGCCTCGTCGCAGGCGACTGACCCGGAACGGCCGCGCGCCCTTCGCCCCGTTCCGGGCATCGATCTGAACCCCATTCCTTTTCGACGCCGCACGACGCCACGCGCGTGCGGCGTCCCACGCCGTCTGCGAGCCCGCCATGACCAAATCCACTCTGCCCCTCCGCCCCGACATCTTTCTCAGCGCACAGGACCACGATACCCTGTCGCGCCTGGTCGGCGACATGCCCGGCGACGGCGTGGCGGGAATGCTTCAGGAGGAACTGGAGCGCGCCGTCATCTGCGAACCGGGCGACCTTCCCAAGGGCGCCGTGCCCCTGGACCGTTGGCTGCACTATATCGACGGCCGCGCGTCTGATCCGCGCCGCATCCAGATCGTCCTGCCCGCAGACGCCGACATCGATGCGGGCAAGGTCTCAGTCCTGTCACATGTGGGTGCGGGTCTGATCGGCCTGATCGAAGGCCACACCATCGCCTGGACCGACCCCTCCGGCGCCGCGCGCAGCCTGACGCCGGTCATGGTCGAGGATCCGGAAATCCTTGGCGGCGACTAGCGCCCGATCAGACCGCCCAGCGCTTCCAGATAGGCGGCGAAGGCCTTGCGGCCGGCGGGGGTGATGGACACGCGGGTCAGGGGCTTGTTGTTCACGAAGCTCTTGGCCACGGCAACGTATCCCGCCTCCTCCAGCTTCTTGATGTGGACCGACAGATTGCCCTGCGTCGCCTCCAGCACGGTCTTCAGCTCGGTGAAGTCGGCGGCCTCGGCGTCGGCCAGATAGACCATGATCCCCAGCCGCATCCGGCCGTGGATGACCTCGTCGATCTTGCCGAGCGCGTCCAGTCCCATGGATCAGCCGGCGTCCGCATCGATGGCGCGGGCCTTTAGCGCCGCACGCGTCATGATCCAACCCGGCCCTGCGAACAGCACGAACAGGGCGAGGGTGCAGACGTAGAGATAGATCATCGTGTCACGCACCAGCACGCCCAGCGCGACCGCCGTGAGCCAGCCGCCCAACGACGTCGCCAGCATCCATGGCTTCTTCTTCAGACTGTAGGCCACGAACCAGGCCGCCGACTGCAGCGCGAAGATCATCGCCGGATAGTAGAGCCAGACCGCGAAGTCCTGATCGCGGCGGGCCCCCACGCCGAACACGATGATGATCGCCAGATTGGCCATGCCCGCGCCGCTGAACGCCGCATTCAGTGTGCGGGTGACGATGGGGCCGGCCGTTCCCGTCTTGCGGTCCTCACGCACGGCCCAGGTCAGGACGACAAGAAAGGCGACCGTGATGGCCACCACGAAGCTGAGATTACCCAGAGGCGGCCAGCGCACGATCCCCCACACCTGACCGATATGGAACAGGCATTGCAGACCGTAGAGCAGACCGCCCGCCAGATAGGCGACGCCCAGCGTCAGGGTCGCCCTGGGATTATTGCCGCCCTGAACAATGGCCTTCATGAAGGCCAGATCGGCCTCGGGGCCGGTGCGGGACTTGTCGGACATCGCTGTGTGATTCCTGTGCGACGGGCGCGTCCCTCGGATGGACGCCGCCGGAAGGGTTTGCAAATTATTCGGCGGGGATCAGCGCAGGCGCAGGCCGGTTGCGCCACGGCACGCGCCGGCCATTCAGCCACCGCCCCATGAAGCTGTGGCGGATCAGCAGTTCGTAGGACGCCAGGCACACGGCGAAGACGCCCGCCGACACGCCGATCAGCTTTACCCACCACGGCCCGGCCCAATCCTGCACCCAGACCTGGGCCAGCATGACCAGCGGCAGATGCACGATATAGATCCAGTAGGAGGCGTCGGAGAGGTAGCGCCGAACCGCACTGTGGCCCGAGGCGAAGCGCAGGCACAGTCCCATGGCCGCCAGGGCCGAGGCATAGACGGCGACCGCCGTGACGGCGGCGGCCAAGGCCTTGCCGCCCGTCGGATCGCCCATCGGCGTGATGTTCGGGCCGCCCGCAAGGATATAGGCCGTCACGCCCGAAATCAGCGCCACGCACAGGAACAGCGGCGACCATTTGGCGATCCGGTCCAGCAGATCACGCCGCCGGTCCAGCGCGAACCCCAGGCCGAAGGCGAGGCCGAACCCGACCAGGGCGGAGGTGTTCGGGATCACGCCCGCGTCCGGCGTCGGCACGGCAAAGAAGGCGATCCACGTTGGATCCAGCCACAGCGCCAGGGCGAGCGGAGCGGCAAGCACGGCAGGCGTCCACGGGCCGATCAGCGCGCCGATCATCCTGTCCACGACCGGACCCGCTCGCCCCGCGCGATCCAGCACGCCGAGCACGGCCCGCACGATCAGGACGACGGCGTAGAAGAGCGTCAGCACCCACAGAAACCACAGGTGGGTCAGCGGAAAGTTGGTCCAGTCATACGTCGGTGGCGGTGGCGGCGGCGCGCCGGGCGTCACCAGACCATTGGCATGAGCGTTCCAGACCAGGGCCGTAACGATCCCCGCCATGACCGGAAACCAGAAGGCCGCCAGCGGCCCGGCGATCCGCACCACCCGATCCTTGGCGAAGGCGACCCAGCCCCGCCGCGCCAGCATCCTATGGGCGAACAGACCCGCGATGAAGAAAAAGGCCGTCATGCGAAACAGATGAATGGCGAAGAATAGCCAGGCGGCGCCGATCGACCGGCTGTCGTCCGCCACGATCCAGATCTGCTGCGGGACGAAGGACAGACTGGCGTGCAGCACGACGCCCAGCAACAGCGCACCCGCCCGCAGCGCGTCGAGCCCGTGCAGACGCTCGGCTTGACGCGTTTCAAATGCCGACATGACGACCCCTCCTTAGATTGAGGTCGCCACATCTCACAGACTGGTCTGTAATGCAAACTTGTTCGTCACGACCACGTCGTCACCCTCGGGCTCGACCCGAGGGCCGGGTCGTGCGCCGCATTTCGTCAAAGGCGCCGCAGAGCCCGATCCGCAGCCGATCCTCGGGTCGGGCCCGAGGATGACGACGTAGAGTAGAGAGAGAGAGAGGGCGTCGTCCCAAAAGAAAAACCCGCCGGGAGATCGCTCTCCCGACGGGTCCATCTTCAGATCAAGCCTGGGTTCAGTGAACCGTCGGCACGCTGGTCGCGGCCGGGGCGGCGACCGGGACCTCGATGTCTGTGCCGTCCGACACCGGCGTCACCGGCACCGAGACCGAAGGCCCGGCGTTGGGGAAGTTGTTCTCGTCGCGGTTCGGCGCGACGCCCTTCTCCAGCAGGTCCTTGATCTCCTCACCCGACAGGGTCTCGTATTCCAGCAGGGCCTGAGACAGTTTCTCGTGATCCTCGGCCTTGGTGGTCAGGATGGTGCGGGCCTCGTCCCAGCCCGAGGTCACCAGACGACGGACTTCCTCGTCGATGGTGCGCGCCGTCTCTTCGGAGATGTTCTGGCTGCGGGCGACCGAGTGGCCCAGGAAGACCTCTTCCTGGTTCTCGCCGTAGGCCACCGTGCCCAGCTTATCGGAGAAGCCCCAGCGGGTGACCATGGCGCGGGCCAGTTTGGTCGCCTGTTCGATATCCGAGCTGGCGCCCGAGGTGATGTTTTCCGGCCCGAAGATCAGCTCCTCGGCGACGCGGCCGCCCGCCATGATGGCGATCCGGTCGATCATCTGCTGATATTTCATCGAATAGCGGTCGCCTTCCGGCAACTGCATCACCATGCCCAGCGCCCGGCCACGCGGGACGATGGTCGCTTTGTGGACCGGGTCAGCCATCTTGACGTTCATGGCGACGATGGCGTGACCGGCCTCGTGATAGGCGGTCAGGCGCTTTTCTTCCTCGTTCATCGCCATGGAGCGACGTTCGGAGCCCATCAGCACCTTGTCCTTGGCGTCTTCGAAGTCGCGGTGGGTGACCATGCGACGGTCCTTGCGCGCCGCCGTCAGGGCCGCCTCGTTGACCAGATTGGCCAGGTCGGCGCCCGAGAAGCCGGGCGTGCCGCGCGCGATCGTCTTGACGTTGACGTCGGCGGCCAGGGGCACATCCTTCATGTGGACGCGCAGGATGCGTTCGCGGCCCGAGACGTCCGGATTGGGCACCACCACCTGGCGGTCGAAACGGCCGGGACGCAGCAGGGCCGGGTCCAGCACGTCGGGACGGTTGGTCGCGGCGATCAGGATGATGTTCTCGGACGCCTCGAAGCCGTCCATCTCGACCAGCAGCTGGTTCAGCGTCTGTTCGCGCTCGTCATTGCCGCCGCCCAGGCCTGCGCCCCGGTGGCGACCCACGGCGTCGATCTCGTCGATGAAGATGATGCAGGGCGCATTCTTCTTGGCCTGCTCGAACATGTCGCGAACCCGCGACGCGCCGACGCCGACGAACATCTCGACGAAGTCCGAACCCGAGATCGAGAAGAAGGGCACGCCCGCCTCCCCCGCGACCGCGCGCGCCAGCAGCGTCTTGCCGGTGCCGGGAGGGCCGACCAGCAGGGCGCCCTTGGGAATCTTGCCGCCCAGACGCTGGAACTTGCCCGGATCCTTCAGGAAATCGACGACCTCCTGCAGTTCGTCCTTGGCCTCGTCCACGCCGGCGACGTCGTCGAAGGTCTTGCGTCCCTTGTGTTCGGTCAGCAGCTTGGCCTTGGACTTGCCGAAGCCCATGGCCCCCTTCGCCCCGCCCTGCATCTGGCGCATGAAGAAGATCCACACCCCGATCAGCAGCGCGATCGGCAGGATGCCCAGCAGCAGGCTCATCCAGATCGACTGGCCGCCCGACTTGGCGTCGATCTCGACGTTGGCGGCCAGCATCTGGGCCACCAGCTGTTCGTTCGGGTAGACGGTGGTGGAGGTGAATCGTTCGCCGTTCTTCAGCTCGCCGTTCACCTTGTCCAGGCGAATGGTCACCTGTTTGACCTCGCCCGCGTTCACGCGCTGCACCAGCTGGGAATAGCTGATGGCCTCGGGCTTGCCGGCCGGCTGGCCCGTCACGCCGTTCATGGCGCCGCCCTGCGACAGCGCCGCATAGCCCGCCAGCAACGCCAGAATGATCACGCCGGTGATCGCCAGATTACGCAGGTTCATTGAGGTCCTCGGTCGTCCGCGACCCGGGTGGGATCGACGGTCTGGATGTGTCTGTCTGGGAAAATAGGGGCTTAATCAGCGTTACGCTATCGGGTGGCGGAAATCAGGTCGTCTTCGTGCGTCGTTTCGTCCAGCGCCAGCCTGAGCCGTTCCGCGACAAGGCCGCGCCGTTCGACCCCTTCGCCTGCAAGAACCGGGGCCACCGCGTCGTCCCTGATCAACACAGGCCAGGCCCCGCGCGTCGCCGCCGGCAGCCGATTGATCTCGGCCCTGTCGGCGTCCGACAGGCTGGCCAACCGCCCCCGCGCCGGAACCACAGACCAGCCGGGACGATCGGCGCAGAAGACGAACCGCCCGTCCCAAACCGTCTCGACGTCGGGCGTCAGCGCCAGCGGCGAAATGTCTCGTCTGCGCAGCTCGCCGGCCTCACGCATCAACCGCGCCGTCGCGCCGACAGCCTCGATGCGCGCCCCGCACAGGGTCGCCGCGAAATCCTCACCCTCCTTCAGCCGCGCCATCAGGGCGTCCAACCGCGCACCCCGGGGCGGCGTCGATCCGCCGCCGACGCAGACCAGGGCCGCCGCCAGCGCCCGCGCGCCCACGTCGCGGTCCACATGCGCCATGGCCTGGCCCTCGATCGTCGGCCGCGCCCCGGTTTGCGCCGCCGCCTGCGCGACCGATTGCGGCGCCGCGCCCGCCAGCGCCTGCCGCGCCCGGCTGCGACCGAAGCGGGGATCGGCGTTGGCGGGGTCCTCGATCCAGTCGGCCCCCTGCGCCGCCAGCCAGTCGCGCAACCCCGCCCGCCGCTCGCCCAGCAGCGGCCGCAACAGCATCAGGCCGCGACCCTCGGGCCAGGCCGGCGACGGCGACCATTCGCGCACCCGCCCCAGGGTGGAACCTTCGCTCCGCATCAGATCGGCCTCGGCGATATCGTCGGCGGTATGGGCGAAAAGGACGACCGATGCCCCCGCCTGGCGCGCCGCATCCGCAATCAAACCATGCCGCGCCGCCCGCGCCGCCGCCGTCAGCCCGGTCGCGGGCTTGTCTCCGTCCCAACTCAACCCGCGCCAGTCCGCCCCGGCGTTCCGCGCCGCCCGGCCCGCAAAGTCGGTCCAGCGGCCGCTATCCGCATTCAGCCGATGATCGACGGTCAAGGCCAGCACCGAACGCCCACGCGTCCGCGCCCAGTCCGTCGTCAGTCGCAACAGGGCGATGGAATCCCCGCCCCCCGACAGGGCCAGCGCCAGCGGCCGCCCTATATCGCGCGTCAGTCGCGCATCCAGCCGCGCGAACGCTCGCGCTCTGAGATCCGGGTCAGACGTCAGGCGCAGGAACCCGTCGTCTTCAGCTGCGCCGCCCGCGCCTTTTGCGGGTCCGAGGCGGCGGGCGCATAGCGACGTGTGAATTCAGCCAGGGCCGCGCACCCTTGCGGCTTCCTCTGCGTCGCGAACAGGGCGTCGGCCAGTTTCAGCGTCGTATCCGCCGCCCAGCCGATGCGCGGCCAGTCCTTCAGCGCGGCGGCGTAATAGGGCACCGCCCCCGCCTTGTCGTTCGCCGCCACCCGCAGGTCGCCCAGGCGCGAGTTGGCCTCGCGCGATTGCGGCGTATCGGGCCAGGCCGCGATCACCGTTTCCAGCGCCCGCTCGCCGCGCGGCTTGTCGGTCGCCAATAGGGCCACCGCCGCCGCCAGATCCCGCGTCGCATCGCCGGTGGGCGAGGTCGCCTCGATCGGCGCATTGAGCTCGGCCTGGGTCTCCAGCTTCTGCAACCGGCCCTCGGCGTCCGCCAGACGGGTCTTCAGCGTCTCGTTCTCGCGCGTGGCCTCGTCCAGCTGGAAGGTCAGACGCTCGTTGTCGCCGTTGATCCGGCGCACCGTGGCCTCCAGGTCGCCCAGCCGCCGATCCATCAGGGCGAACTGCCCCTGAAGCGTCACCACCTCGGGGTCCGGCTCGACCAGCACAGGCTGGCCTGCGGCGTTTCTCTGGGTCAGGGCGCGCTCGAGCCGCCGCACATTGCGGTCCAGCTGGTCCAGGCGGCGATTGTCCCACTCGGTCCGCTCCATGATGTTGGGCTGGGCCTGCTGGGCGACCGCGCCGCCCCCGATCAGTAGGACGCCGAGGGCGGCGGCGGCGAGCAGATGAACGCGAGAAATCGAGAGCTTGGTCATGCGTCTAGCTTTCACCGATTTGGGGCCGCCGCAAGGCCGAGCTAGTGGCCGAGACCCAGATAGACGATGGCCGCGAAGAACAGGCCGACCACGATGTTGCAAAACACCAACAGAGCGATCGTCCGCCACAGGGCCGAGAACCAGGACAGCGAATAGGCGCCTTTCATCTGGGCGAACACATGCACGGGCACGGCCAGCAGCCCCAGTGGAATGACGATGGCGCCCAGCCACCCTGCGATCGTCGCCGACAGCACCATCAGCATCAGCAGCATGGCCATGAAGGTCAGCGAGTACAGAACGAACACCCCGTGGTCGTAAAGGGTGAAGCCCCGCTTCCACAGGAACAGCAGGGCCACGAACGGGATCGACAAGGGCACCAGCAGGAAGGCGAACTTGTACACCGTCTGCTGAAACTTATAAACCGCCAGGTCCGGGTTCTGCAGCTTCTTCAGCACGGTGGCGCCGATGCCGTGGCCTTCCTTCTTGGCATCCTTGCCCATGACCTTCAGCTTGGTCTCGCCGCTCTCGCCGGTCGCCATGTCCTTGATCCCGGCTTGCCAGCTGCCGGGCTTCAGACCGTCGGCGCGGCCGTCGCGCTGCTCGATCTCCAGCCGGGCCAGGGCCGCGCGGCGGTCGTCGACCAGCTTCTGTCCGGCGTTGATCGCCATCTGCATCGTCGGGTCCGGCTGGGCGCCGCTTTCGGCCCGCATCTGGACCAGGGCCTTTTCGGCCTCGGCCAAGCCGACGCGCTGAGACGCGATCCGTTCGCTCATCTCCGCCGCCTCGCCGGACTTGGATTCCGGATGCGGCATGAAGCTGAGCGCGAAGAACATCACGAACAGGGTGAACAGGAAGATCGCCAGCGGCGAGACGTAGCGCGTGCGTTTGCCCTCGACCCACTCGCGCGTCAGTCGGCCGGGGTTCAGCCACAGCAGCGGCAGAGTGCGCCAGATGCGGGCGTCGAAATGCATGACCCCGTGCAGCAGCTCTTCGCCTAGATGCAGCAGGCTGCGATGGACGTGCGTCGGCTGGCCGCAGTTTGCGCAGAAGTTCCCGCTCGTTTCCGCCCCGCAGTCGGAACAGACGCCGTGGGCGTGGGCCTCGCCGGCCTTGCCCGTCGGCTTTTCAATCGCGCCTGCGACCAGTCCGGCCGTGACGACGGCGCCCGCCCCTTCGATATCCATCCGCTGATCCCCCGATCCCTGTGACGACGTATCTGCCGCCGGCCCGGCGTCAGGACAAGCGCGGAAACGAAAAGAGGCGCCGACCCTGCGGCCGGCGCCTCCTTCAGATCAGCCGATCAGCCGGTCGTCAGCGCGGCGCGCCCGAGACGATAGCGGTGTGGGCGTTGCGGTTGCGGGCGAAGGCGTCCTCGTTCGAACCCTCCGCGATCGGACGCTCCTTGCCGAAGCTGATGGTGTCGATCCGGCCGGCCGGAATGCCCCGGTTGATCAGATAGGTGCGCACCGATTCCGCACGGCGGGCGCCCAGCGCCAGATTGTATTCACGCGTACCGCGTTCGTCGGCGTTGCCTTCGATGCGGATCGTCACGGACGGATAGCGCTGCAACCACTGAGCCTGGGCGTCCAGGCGCGGCATGGCCTCGGGACGGACCTCATAGGAGTCCAGGTCGAAGTAGATGCGGTCGCCAACGTTGACGACGAAGTCCTGTTCGGTGCCCGGCGCGGCCGAACCCATGTTTCCGCCGGTCACCGGACCGGTCGGCGCGGTCGGATAGGCCGGGCCCGTCGGTTGCGTCGTGCCGTCGTTCGGACCGGGCACGCCGGTCTCGACCGGGGGCTTTCGGGTGCAGGCGGCCATGGCGGCGACGGCGCAGCCGACCATCGCCAGTTTGAGAATGCGGGAAGTCTTCATGGGGTCGTCTCCTGACGTATCGTTTCTGGCAAGGGGCGGGCCTCAAGCTTGGCTTTACTGTCTGCCTCGGCCGATTTTTCGACGCTAGAGGCGATAACGCACAGTTGAGCTTTAAGGCTCCGACGGTGTCGGTGCGGCGTTTAGGCGGGGCAGCTGTCGGCGCCCTGGTTCACGCCCAGATTGCTCGGGCCACGATCGAGCAGCGGCGACCAGGCCGGGTCGGTCCCGCGTCCGTTATAGCCCGCCTGCGACACCACGCGCCCCGACAGGTCCACGGTCCACAGACGCGTGTCCCCGCCCGGCGTCTGGCGCGCAAACATCACGTATCGGCCGTTCGGCGCCCAGTTCGGGCCTTCCTCGAAATAGCTGGACGACAGGATGCGCTCGCCCGAGCCGTCGGCGTTCATCACCCCGGTCGAGAACCGGCCGCCACCCTGTTTGGTGAAGGCGATCAGATTGCCGGTCGGGCTCCAGGACGGGGCGGTATAGATCCCGCCGCCGCGCGAGATCGGCCGCTGGCCCGATCCGTCCGACCGCATGACATACAGGCGCGCCGAACCCGAACGGTCCGAGGTGAAGACGATCTGGCTGCCGTCCGGACTGAACGACGGCGAGGTGTCGATGCCCGGGTCGCTGGTCAGGCGCGTGATCTGGCGGCTGCGCAGATCCATCACATAGACGTCGGTGTTGCCGCCCCGGATGATCGAAAACGCAATCTTGTTGCCGTCGTTGGAGAAACGCGGCGCCAGCACCTGACCGTCGAACTCGCCCAGGCTCTCGCGCCGGCCGGTCGTCAGATTATACAGGTAGATGCGGCTATAATCCTTGCCCAGCGCCACATATGTGATCTCGTCCGGCTGCGACAGCGAGAAGCGCGGCGACATGATCACCTCGTCGCCTTGCGTCAGATAGGTCGGGTTGAACCCGTCCTGGTCGGCGATGGTCAGGCGGTTGATCCGGTTCAGCTGCGTGCCCTCCTCGGACACGAAGATCACGCGGGAATCGAAGAAGCCGGCCTCGCCGGTCATGCGCTGATAGATGACATCGGAAATCTTGTGCGCGATCCGGCGCCATTGCTCCTGGGTCGCGGTGAACTGATAACTGACCAGCTGGCACTGGCGGTAGGGATCATAGAGGCGGAAGCCGACGTCCAGCCTCCCGTCGCCGCGCGTCGTCACCCCGCCGTACAGCACCGCCTGCGCCCCGATCTGGGTCCACTGAGGGAAGTTCGGCGCATTGGCCAGCGTCAGCCCGGTCTCGATGAAGCTGGACGGGTTCAGCGGCTCGAAGAAGCCCGACCGCTTCAGATTGGCGCTGACCACATTGGAAATGTCCGACCCGTGCGTCCCGGCGAACGGCACCACCGCAATCTGAAGCGGGCGCAGCACGCCCTGATCGATCTCGACCTCGACCGGCTGGTTCTGCTGAGGCGTCTGCGCCGCCGTCGTCAGAGGAGCCGCCATCGCGACAGCCGCCACGGAGGCCAGAAGAAGGTTCAGACGCATCAGATGCTCCCATAAATCTCGAAGGATCGCCGCCCCTTATCGCCGGGCCGTTCGACTTTCGCCAGCTTCACGGGGAATAGGGCGACATTCGGGACGGGAGCGATCATTGATGCGTGATGCGTGATGCATTATCTTACAGCCATGCGCACTACACTCGCCATCGACGACGACGTGCTGAACGCCGCACGGGCCATCGCGGTTCAGACCCGAACCTCTGTGGGCGAAGTCATTTCCGATCTTGCGCGCCGCTCGATCACACAGGCCAAGCCGGACACGTCGCCCGAGTTCCGCAACGGCATTCGTCTCCTACCGCACCGCAAGGGCGCTGTGGTGACGACCGAACAGATCAACGCTCTGCGCGATGAGCTGCCTTGATCGCGCTTTTGGACGTCAGCGTCCTGATCGCATTGATCGATCCAGCCCATACCGAGCATCTCACCGCCCACGCCTGGTTCGCAAATGAGCATCAGGCTGGTTGGGCGACCTGCCCGCTGACCGAAAACGGCGTGCTTCGAATCCTCAGCAATCCGAAATATCCAAACTCGCCGGGCGCGCCTGCGCAGGTGTTGCCCGCGCTTCATTCCTTGCTGAGCCAACCCGGCCATGTGTTCTGGCCCGACGACATCAGTCTGCTGAGCGACCGTTTGATCGCGCAGGATCGCCTGCTCACCTCGGGCCAGTTGACGGATACCTATCTGCTGGCCTTAGCCGTCTCGAACGGCGGGCGGCTGGCCACGTTCGACCGACGCCTGGCGCCCGACGCGGTGAAGGGCGGCAAGGCTGCCCTGCATCTCATAACGGCCTGACGCTCAGCGATTGCGGCACGCCCTTTCGGTGTTGAAGGTCGGGCGATAGACACCGCCGGGGAAGCCCTGCGGCACGTCGAAGGGCGCGGTCTGGCGCAGGGCGCGCAGGGCGCCGTCGGCGGCGGCGCGGTAGACGTTCGACGACTGGGCGTTGATCAGGCTGGGCCCGCGCGTGATCCGTCCATCGGCCGACAGGGTCAGCTCGACCTGGATGCGCAGCTGGTCCGCGCCGGGGATGTCGCAGGGCAGAATCCAGTTCGGATAGACCTGATTGAAGATGGCCGTGATCTGCGGCCCTGTGGCCTGGGACGCCGCGCCCGCCCCCTGCTGCCCCGTCGCCGGTCGGCCGCGATTGTTGGTCGGGCGCGTCGGTCCGGCCAGGGCGTCCAAATCCAGGCTCGGCTCGGTGCGCTGGGACGCCGGGCGGGCGGGCGCGGGCGTCGCCGGGCGCGGGGTCGGCTGGGCCTTGGTCGGCGGCGCCGGCGTCGGCGGCTGGGGTCGAGGCGTCGGACGCGGCGGCGTCGGGGTCGGCGTGGGCTTCGGCGTCGGCGCGGGCGTCGGGGCCGGGCGCGGCGGCGTGGGCCGCGGCGGCGTCGGGGTCGGGCGCGGTTGGGGTTGCGGCGGCGTCGGCTCGGGCGTCGGCGGCACGGGATCGGGCTGCCGCGCCGGGGCGGTCGCCGCGTCGTCGGGCGAGGGTTCGGGCTGCGGATTGTCCGCCGGCGCCGCCTGGATCACCTCCTCCGAGACGATGGTCACCGGCACCGAGGCGACCAGCGGCGTCTCGTCCTCGTCCGTCTTGTGCGACACCATCACGAAGGCGAGCGCGACCACCCCGGCGTGCAGGGCGAGCGATCCGAGGATGGCGGGGCTCGGCCGACGCAAAGAATTCAGGCCTCCGGCGCCGTGTCGGTGATCAGGTTCAGCTTGGTGAAGCCCGAGGCGCTCAATCGCGCCATCACCCGCGCCACCGCCTGATAGGGCGCGCGCCCGTCGGCCCGCACGAACACCGGCCGCTCGGCCGCCTTGTCGGCGCCGCCCGCCTCGGTCAACAGGCGCGTGGACAGGACGTCGAAAGCCGTCTCGCTGTCGCCGACGAAGATCGCGCCCTGCTGGTCGATGCTGACCGACAGGGGTTCGGACTTGATCTCGACTGCGCTGGCCTCGGTCTTGGGCAGTTCAACCGGCACGCCCACCGTCAGCAACGGCGCCGAGATCATGAAGATGATCAGCAGCACCAGCATCACGTCCACCAGGGGCGTGACGTTGATCTCGGTCAGAGGCCCTTTACGCCCCCTGCGCCCTCGACGCCCGCCGCCGCTCGCACCACCACCCAGGGCCATGGCTCAGACGCCCCGCTTCAGGCTGAGGTCGCTGGACGGCGGGGGCGGAGGCGGCGGAGCCGACGGGCTGCCCAGGCGGCGCGCCACGGCGGCCTGCAAGTCGTCGGCGAAGGCCTCCAGCCGCCCCGTGAACTTGCCCGCGTCGATCGAGAACTTGTTGTAGGCGATATAGGCCGGGATGGCCGCCGCCAGGCCGATGGCCGTGGCGAACAAGGCCTCCGCGATCGCCGGCGCCACCGTCGTCAGATTGGTGTTGCCCGCCGCCGCGATCCGCCCGAACGCATTCATGATGCCCCACACCGTGCCGAACAGGCCGATGAAGGGCGAAGCGGTGGCCACCACCGACAGCACGCCCAGGCCGTTCTCGATCCGCTGGCCCTCGCGCGAGATCAGGCTGTTCATCGCCTTGTCGATCCGCACCAGCAGCAGGTCGCCCTGGTGCTCGTTCAACGCCCCGCGCTGACGCGCCTCGCGCCAGTCCGACAGGGCGATCACCAGCATGCGCGGCAGGGCGTGGTCCGGATCCGGCCCCGCCTGCGACGCCACCTCTTCCAGCGACCGGCCGGACTGAACCGACTTTTCGAACTCGTCGGCGCGCTTGTTCAGCGCCGTGAACCGCACCGCCTTGTCGATGATGATCGTCCACGACCAGATCGAGGCCGCCGCCAGCCCGATCATCACGCTCTTGACCACCCAGTCGGCGGTAAGGAACAGCTCGACCGGGTTCATCATCGCGGCGTCGACAGGCGTGGTCATTCAGGCGCTCCGGGCGGAATCGAGATCGTCACGTCCCCTCTTCGACCGAGCGGACGTGACCATTGTGTGGCGTCCGGCCCGTTTAGCCCCGACCCGTCCGCCCGTCATCTGACAGGCGCGTCATAAGGGTTAACAGCAGATTACTCGGACGCCGTCCGCCGCGCGTTCGGATCGACCGCGACAGAGACCGGGGCGCCGACGCTGATGATGACGCCCTCGTGGCCTTCCTTGGCGATGGAATAGGTGGCGGCGTCCTTCAGCAGTTGCTCCTCGCACTGGCGATCGCCCGCCCGGCCCAGTTCGGCGCAGCCGCGCTTGGCCGCGTCGGTCCAGCCCAGGACGCGGCGCGTCGCCGCCTCGGCCCGCTTGATCGCCGCCTCGTCTTCTGCAGCGGCCTGCGCGATCAGGGCCTGGCGCGCGCCCTGCTGGTATTGCAGCTCGGCCTGGCCCGCCATCTTGCGTTCCCAGACCTTGTAATAGGGACAGCCCACCAGCCCGCCGCCGACCAGCAGCACGAACAGCAGGATCGTGACGATCATCGCGCTGGCGGACATCTTGTAGGTTTCTGCGGCCATGACGTTTCCCCCTCGTTGGCGCGATCCTAGTCGCCGGTCCCGCCGGCCGCCAGCCACGGCGTGACCTTCTCGACCAGCCCCTTCGACGGCCGTCGCGGCCGCCCGTCCAGATGAATGCACACCGCCGTCACCTCGGCCCGGCACAGCACCTCACCGGCCCGCTCCACGCTCTGGCGGATGATCAGCCGCACGCCCTTCACCTGCTCGTAAACGGTGCGCACCACCAAGGCGTCGTCGATCCGCGCGGGCTTCAAATATTTGATGTTCAGCTCGGACACCACGAAGGCCAGCGGCTCGGCCTCCTCCAGCAGATCGGCGTGCCCCACACCGATGGCGCGCAGGAAATCGGACCGCCCCCGCTCGAAATAGCGCACATAGTTGGCGTGATAGACTAGGCCGGTGAAATCGGTGTCCTCGTAATAGACGCGCACCGGCAACAGGTGATCGCGCCCCTCGAAACGGCCGGCTGTGGGTTGGTCGATGGTCATGGACGGACTTTAGCGCACCACCTGCGATCCCGGCCTCTCCAAAAATCCGGGGCAGTAGCTTTGGCGCATTTCGCGAAACTCGGTCGGCAGGGGGTCGTCGCTGAACAGGATGCGATTGGGGATGGAGACAAAGCCCACCGCAGGACCGCCCGCGACGCGCCCGACATAGCCGCATACCGATCGCCTTTCGCCGTTCTCGGCGTAGCGCAGCTCGGCGCCGCGCCCCGCCTGGGTGCGGATTTGGCGCATCACCCGCGCATCGGCCGCCTCGGGCGACGGGGTATTCGACGGCTGCATCAGCACCCAGACGCCGACCGCGCACAGGGCGAGAACCAGCGCCGCCGCAATTATCAGGCGCTGCTGAAGCGGGCTGCGATGGCGCATCACCCTCATGCGGCGGGCGCATCCAGGGTGAAGTCCAGCGGCGTGTCGGCGGCGGGCAGGCAGGTCCGATCCACCGGCTTGGACGGATCACGCAGGAAATCGCGCGCCAACTTGCGCGTGCAGGGGCTGGCGTTGATGACGCCGTGGGTCGCATTGGTCACGATCACCACCTGGCTGTTCGCATAGCCCTTGGCGGCGGCCTCGGTCAGCGGCGGCGGGCAGCCTGGATCGATCTCGGCGGCGACGAACAGGGTCGGGATGTCGGTCTGGACGGGCAGATTCTCGATCGGCAGCGCCGGCCGTTCACCCACCGCCGCGCAGACGTCGAACAGCCGCGACAGCGACGGGACCAGCACCTCGGCGACCGGATCGCCCGCCGCCCCGGCCGCCAGCCGCGCCTTGGACTCGAACGGCAGTTCTTCCTTGCACAGGTGGGCCATGTGCTGACCCTCGAAATAATAGGTGCGATCTTCGGCGATCTCCGCGACCGGCGTCAGGTCGCCGGCGATGATCTTGTCCAGATCGACCGGCAGGCTGCGCACCCCCGTCGCGCTATAGGTCGTGTCCATCAGAAAGGCCGACAGGTCGTCGACGTTGAAGGTGCGCCCGTCCTTGCCCTTCACCGGCCCGGCCAGCCATTTGCGCGCCTCGGCCTCGAACCGCGCCTGAAGGTCCGGATGCTGCGCCGCGCAGGCCGCCTGGGCCGCGCATTTAGCCAGGATGATTTTCACCGCCGCCGAGACCTGTTCGGGCGTGCCGACGGCCCAGTTGCCCTCGGGCGGCCAGGGGCTGTCCATCACGGCGGCGCGCACGATCTGGGGCTGGTGTGTGATCACCGCCGCCTCGATGCGCGGCCCGTACGATCCGCCCCACAGGTCGATCTTGGCCAGACCCAGGGCCTGGGCCATGTCCTTCACATCGTCTGCGATGGCGGCGGCGTTGTACTGGTTCAGGTCGATCCCTTGCGCCTGATAGCCCTTCAGACAGGCGATCAGCCCGTCGCGGTCCTTGTCGGACGGCGGCCCCGCATCGGTCAGTTCGACGCCCGGACAGTCCATCGACGGGTTGCTCGCCCCGCCGCCCCGCTGGTCGAACAGGATCACGTCCTGATCCACCGCAAAGGCCTCCGGATTGCGACGCAGCGCCGCCAGCATCCGCCCCGCCCCCGGCGTCAGGGCCCCGCCCGGTCCGCCGTGGAACATCACCATCGGCGGCAGCGCCTGACCCGCGGCGTCCTTGTAGGGCGCGCTGGCCTTGAAGATGACCACCGCGATGTCGATGCGCCGGTCGCTGACCGAGCCGTCGCGCGCCTCGTCCACCGTCAGGGTCCCGCACCGCACCTCGCGCAGGCCCGTCGGCCAATCACTGGGACAGGCCTTGTCGGTGAAGACGGGGGCCGCCGCTCGCGCAGGCGGCGCCAGACTGGTCAGGCCGGCCGCAAACGCCATCACGGCCAGGGTGCGCAGGATCATGGGACGACGGCTCCAGTTCGCCCCCAGCAAACCCCCGCCCGCCCCGCTTGGCAACGCCTATTGCAGTTTACGCCGTGTGCTTCTTGCGCGCCGCTTCCGTCAGCGCATCCGCCATCCGCTCGCGCCAGTCTTCCCCTTCGTCAGCAAAGGCGCGGATGGTGGCGGCGGGTAGTCTTAACTCCACCTCTCGCTCGGCGTCGAATTGGGCATATAGGTCGGGCAGCACGTCTCGTAGAGGCTGTGCCTTGGCGAAGTCCTCATCGGTCCATTCCGGATTGTCCAGATCGTCGATCTCGACATCCTCGTAATCGCTTGGATCAAGGCTGAGTTTGGGATCAGCCATAGCGTTTGCTCTCCTTGGCGTTTGCGCGCCGCAGACTGATGGCTCTCAACGTCCCGTCTCGAAAGGTGAAAGCCAGCATATGCAGCCGCCCATCCAGCATACCATAGGCTCGCCATCGTTGCTCACCGTAATCTTGGCGGTCATCGGCGAGGATGTGGGCGGCGCGAAGATCGATCTCGCTCGCCCGCTCAAGCGACAGCCCGTGCTTCTCGCGATTGCTCGCATCCTTGCCTGGATCGAAGGCGACCTTCATTCAAAAAGGTCGCCGGGCACGGGTCCGGCGGAGGGTTGCGCCGGCGCGCTGAGGCCCAGATGCGCATAGGCCTTGGCGCAGGCCATGCGGCCGCGCGGCGTGCGCATGATGAAGCCCTGTTGCAGCAGATAGGGTTCGATCACGTCCTCGACCGCATCGCGCGCCTCGGCGATGGCGGCCGCCAAGGTGTCCATCCCGACCGGCCCGCCGCCATAGTTCTCGATCAGCGCCTTCAGGAACCGTCGGTCCAGGCTGTCCAGCCCGGCCTCGTCCACTTCCAGCCGCGCCAGCGCCCGCGCCGCCACCAGTTTGGAGATCGTCTCCGCTCCTTCGGCCGAGGCGAAATCCCGCACCCGGCGCAGCAGGCGCCCGGCGATCCGAGGCGTTCCCCGCGCCCGCGACGCGATCTCGCGCGCGCCGGCCTCGTCGATGGCTGCGCCCATTTTGCGCGCCGTGCCGCGCACCACCGCCGTCAGTTCGTCGGGGGTGTAGAACTCCAGTCGCAGCGGAATGCCGAACCGGTCCCTGAGCGGCGTAGCCAACAGGCCCGCCCGCGTCGTCGCCCCCACCAGCGTGAACGGTGCCAGGTCGATCCGCACCGAGCGCGCCGACGGCCCCTCGCCGATGATCAGGTCCAGCACATGATCCTCCATGGCCGGATACAGGATCTCCTCGACCTGGGGGCTTAAGCGGTGGATCTCGTCGATGAACAGGACGTCGCGCGGTTCCAGATTGGTCAGGATCGCCGCCAGATCGCCCGCCTTGGCCAGGATCGGCCCGGAGGTCGCCCGGAACCCCACGCCCAGCTCGCGCGACACGATCTGCGCCAGCGTCGTCTTGCCCAGTCCCGGCGGTCCGAACAGCAGCACATGGTCCAGCGCCTCGGCCCGCCCGCGCGCCGCATCGATGAAGACCTTCAGGTTACCCTTGGCCTGCGACTGGCCGACGAACTCCGACAACGTCTGCGGCCGCAGCGCGCGATCGAAGGATTCGCCGGTCTCGGCCTCGGGGGAGATGACGCGGGTCATGTCGATGCGGCTCTCATCGGCCCAACTCCTGCAGCGCCGCGCGGATCACCGCCGACAGCTCCGCCTCTTCGCCCAGACGGATCAACGCCTGATCCACGGCCCGGCGCGCATTGACCTCGGCGACGCCCAGTCCAAGCAGGGCCGACACGGCCTCGCCGGTGATGGACGGAACCGGCGGTGCGATCTCGACGTGCATGCCGGGTGCGACAGGCGCAAAACTGACGTCACCCAAGGGCTTGCCCTTCAGCTCGGTCACGATCCGCAGCGCCAGCTTCGGTCCCACCCCGTTGGCCCGCGCCACCGCCGCCTTGTCCTCGCGCGCCACCGCCGACGCCAGTTCGCCGGGCGGCAGGACGTCCAGCACCGCCAGCGCCGCCTTGGGCCCCACGCCCTGAATGGCCAGCAGGGTCGTAAACGCCCGCCGCTCATCGCGCGTCAGAAATCCATACAGGCGCGGCCCCGCATCCTCGCTCCACTGCGAATGGACATGCACCGTCGCCTCATCGCCCGGCGCGGGCAGCCGCCCCAGCGTCCGCGCCCCGCACGACACGACATAGCCCACGCCGGCGCAGTCGATCAGGCATTCCGCCTCGCCGACCTCGGCCAGCACGCCTCTCAACCGCCCGATCACGCCGCCCCCCGGTGCATCGCTTCCAGCAAGGACCGCTTCCTGAGCTGCGCATGGGTGATCGCGACGGCCAGGGCGTCGGCCGCATCCGCCTTCACGTCGCCCGCGGTCGGCAGCAGCCGTTTGACCATGAAGGCGATCTGGCTCTTGTCCGCATGGCCTGCGCCCACCACCGCCTTCTTGATCAGGTTCGGCGAATATTCCGCCACCGTCAGACCCGCCTTGGCCGGCGCCAGCATCACCGCCGCCCGCGCATGACCCAGCTTCAGCGTCGAGGACGGGTTCACATTGACGAACACTTCTTCCACCGCCGCCTCCTCGCAGCCGTGGTCGGCGCAGATCGTCCCCAACGCCTCGAACAGATGCAGCAGCCGCTCGCTGAACGGCGCGGTCTCGGGCGGGGCCACCACCCCGTGCGCCACCCACCTCAGGCGCGCGCCGTCGGACACGACGACCCCCCAGCCGGTGCGTCGCAGACCGGGGTCCAGGCCGATGATTCTGACAGGTTCGTTCGCCATCCGTTCCCCTCATGCCGCAAAGAGGGTTATCGGGCAATGAACGGTTTCAGTCGTCGCGCGGGTCCAGGCTGTAGGCGACCACGCCCGGTATGGCGCACAGCTGTTCCGCCAGCCGCTTCAGCTGGCCTTCCTCGGCGGCCTTCAATCGCCAGGTCCGTCGAATGGTCTGTCCATCGATCAGCTCGAACCGGTCGTGTCGCGCGTCCGCGTCTATGGCTTTCAGCGCCGCCTCGATCGCCGGCTCCGGCGACGCCTCGCGCCGTTCCCAGCACACTTCGGCGTCCACCACCGTGCGCGCGGGCAAACGCCCGTTGATCAGCCTCAAGCCGATCAGGATCAGCGCCGTGACCACCGTCGCCGCCGTCCCCAGCGCATAGAGCCCTGCCCCGAACAGAATGCCGATCGCCGATGTGATCCACAGCGACGCCGCCGTGGTCAGCCCGTGGATCGAAAATCCGGTGCGGAAGATCACCCCGGCGCACAGGAACCCGATCCCCGTCAGCACGCCGTGCGCCATCCGCGTCGGGTCTGTGACGATGTTCTCGTCGGGCAGGGCGCGGAACGCCCAGTCGGCCTGCGACATGGCCGCCAGCATCAGCAGGGCCGACGCCAGGCTGACCAGGATGTGCGTTCTCAGGCCCGCCGCCCGCCCCCGCCATTCGCGCTCGAAGCCGATGACCCCGCCCGCGATCACCGCGCCGAGGATCGGCAGGACGGCGCCTTCCAGACTACCCAGATTCATCCGCGCTCAACGACGGGCCGAGCGCGGATGTTCCTTGGACGGACGATGCTGCGACATCGTGGTCGCAGCGACCGCCTCAGCCGTGCTTTTCGATATAGGTCTCGGGGTCCTTGTTCACCGGCTTGACGCCGGTGATGTACTCGGCCTCGAAGGCGGCGAACTTGACCGCCAGCTCATGGCGCGTCTCGACGTCGGCGTTCATGCGGAAGTCGGTCAGCCCCTGCCGCTCTTCCTCGCCCATGTGTTTGGAGTTGACGACGTTGGCCTCGCCCACGGCGTCGAACCAGGCCTTGGTGCCGACCTTGTGCTTTTCGACCGCTTTGACCGCGTCGCGCAGCTTGTTGTGGTCCTCAATGGCGTCCTCGGTCTCGCCCTCGACCGTGCCGTCCTCGGCGTCATTGGCGCCCTCGCCCTGCTTCAGCAGCTCGGGATAGAAGAACCGTTCCTCGGCCTCGGCGTGCACATCCAGGAACGCCGACAACCGCGACCAGACGGCGCTCAGCGCATCGGTGTCCTTGGGGTCGATCTGTTCGATGATCGCAAACAGCCGACGCTGTTCGGCATGGTCGTCGAGGATCAGCTGGGTGATGTCCATAGGGGGCTCCAGGCGTAACGGTGAAGCCTCGTTACGCCCGGCGCACGACCCGGTTCCGTGCGAACGACTCGCGGTCGTTCGGGATCAGCCCGCGTACTTGGCCGCGTCCTCGTCGGAGATGTCCTCGTTGGAATAGACCGCCGACACGTCGTCCTCGGCGTCCAGCGCGTCCAGCAGCTTGAACAGGGTGCCGACGGCCTCACCGGTCACCGGCACTTCGGACTGCGGCTTCCACACGATGGCGGTGGACTTGGGATCGCCCAGCACCTTGGACATGGCCTCGGCCACGTCGTTCAGGTCCTCGAAGGCTGTCCAGATCGTGTGGCCCGGCGCGTCCTCATAGATGTCGGGTTTGACCAGGTCGCTCTCGACGTCCTGGGCGCCGGCCTCGATGGCGGCCTCCATGACGGCGTCTTCCGAACCGGCCTCGGCGGCGTAGGTGATCTTGCCCACCTTGTCCCACATGAAGGCGACCGAGTTCATCTCGCTCAGGGCGCCGCCGTTCTTCTTGAAGGCCGCGCCGATGTTGGACGCCGCCCGATTGCGGTTGTCGGTCAAAGCTTCGACGATGATGCCCACGCCGCCCGGACCCCGGCCCTCGTAGCGGACCTCTTCCATCGTATCGACGTCGCCGCCGGCGGCCTTGTTGATGGCGCGCTGGATCACGTCCTTGGGCAGGCTTTCGGCCTTGGCGTTGTTGACCGCCAGGCGCAGGCGCGGGTTCGCCGCCGGATCCGGCAGGCCCGACTTGGCCGCCACGGTGATGTCGCGCGACAGTTTGGAGAACAGCTTGGAGCGCTGCGCATCGGCGCGCCCCTTGCGGTGCATGATGTTCTTGAATTTCGAGTGGCCGGCCATGGGATCGTCTTTGAGCGTTCTGAACCTGAGCCGCGCCTCCTAAACGAAGAGCGGCATCCTGTCACGATACGCCGATCGGGGGCGACAGGGGTGGAACCTGTACCGTTTGGGCGTATTGATCCGGGCAAGACAGACGGAGCGTAAAGCCATGACCGCAGACGACACCATCTATGAAGCCGAAGGCTATATGGACGAGGACCTGCACGAGGCCGACATTGTCGAGTGGTACGAAGCCCGCCCGGTGACCGTCTCCACCGCCGTCGCCACCGGCGCCATCGTCACAGCCTTCACCCTGGGCGCCCTGACCGCCGTCGGCGCCCTGTTCCTGATCGGCCGTCTGGACGACTGAGGCCCTAGACGCTCAGGCGTAAGGCCAGGGCCGCCAGGGCGACGCCCAGGACCGGCAGGGTGAGCACCACGCCCACCTTGAAATAATAGCCCCACCCGATCTTCACGCCCTTTCGCGCCAGGACGTGCAGCCACAGCAATGTGGCCAAGGAGCCGATGGGCGTCATCTTCGGCCCCAGGTCGCTACCGATGACATTGGCGTAGATCATCGCCTCCCTCGCCGCGCCGGTCGCGCCCGAGGCGTCGATCGACAGGGCGCCGATCAGGACTGTCGGCATATTGTTGGCGATGGCCGACAGGAAGGCGGTCAGGAACCCGGTTCCGAAGGCCGCGCCCCAGACCCCGCCCTGCGCGAAGCCGTCCAGCAGGCCCGCGATCTGGCGTGTCAGGCCGGCGTTGCCCAGCCCATAGACGACCAGATACATCCCCAAAGAGAAGATCACGACCTGCCACGGCGCCTCGCGCAGCACCTTCGTCGTGCTGATGACCGCGCCGCGGCCCGCCACGACCAACAGGACGACCGCCCCCGTCGCGGCGACGGCGGACACCGGCACCCCTCGCGGTTCCAGCACGAAGAAGCCGATCAGCAGATACGCCAGGATGATCCAGCCCCACAGGAAGGTCGCGCGATCCTTGATCGCGCTGGACGGCGCGGCTAACCGCTCCAGGTCATAGGCCTTGGGAATATCGCGCCCGAACACCACGAACAGCACGATCAGCGTCGCGGCGATGCTCGCCAGGTTCACCGGCGCCATGACCGCCGCATAGCGGTCGAAGCCGATGTCGAAGAAGTCGGCCGAGACGATGTTGACCAGGTTGGACACCACCAGCGGCAGGCTGCCCGCATCCGCGATGAAGCCCGCCGCCATCACGAAGGCCAGCGTCGCCTTGGGGCCATAGCCGAGCGCCAGCAGCATGGCGATGACGATGGGCGTCAGGATCAGCGCCGCCCCGTCGTTGGCGAAGACCGCCGACACCGCCGCGCCCAGCAGGACGAACAGGACGAACAGCCGGCGCCCATGGCCGCCGCCCCATCGCCCGACATGCAGCGCCGCCCATTCGAAGAATCCGGCCTCGTCCAGCAACAGGCTGATGATGATGATCGCGACGAAGGTCGCCGTGGCGTTCCAGACGATGTCCCAGACCACGGGGATGTCGGCCAGGGTGACGACGCCCAGCAACAGCGCCGCCGCCGCACCGCCCATCGCGCTCCAGCCGATCTGCAACCCCTTCGGCTGCCAGATCACCAGGGTGATGGTGACCGCGAAGATCAGAAAGGCGACGACCATGGGCGGCTCCATCCCGGTCGAACGACGACCGCACCGCCCTCTCTAGCTTGCATGACACCATATTTCCAGTATCTTGGAATAATGGAATCCGAACCGGCTATTCTCGCGCTGGCCGCCCTGGCGCAATCCACGCGACTGGACGCCTTCCGGTTGCTGGTCCGCCATGCGCCGGAAGGCCTGCCGGCCGGAGAGATCGCGGACCGGCTCGCCGTTCCGACCAATACGATGTCGGCGCATCTGGGCGTGCTGTCGCGCGCCGGACTGATTGCGTCTCAGAGGCGCAGCCGGTCGATCATCTACCGGGCCGATCTGGATCGACTGGGCGAGGTCGTGCTGTTCCTGCTCAAGGACTGCTGCCAGGGCCGCGCCGAGCTTTGCCAACCCTTGCTGGCCGAACTGGCCCCCTGTTGCGACTGAGGCCAATGGACGTCATCATCTATCACAACCCCGCCTGCGGCACGTCGCGTAACACCCTGGCCCTGATCCGCCACGTCGGGATCGAGCCGCATGTGATCGAGTATCTGAAGACCCCGCCCAGCCGCGCGCTGGTGGCCCAACTGGTCGAGCGGATGGGTGGATCGGTGCGCGATATCCTGCGCGAAAAGGGCACGCCCTACGCCGACCTCGGCCTGGACGACGCCGCCCTGTCGGACGACCAACTGCTGGACGCCATCGCGGCGCACCCGATCCTGATGAACCGGCCCATCGTCGTCTCGCCCCTGGGGGTGAAGCTGTGCCGCCCGTCCGAGACGGTTCTGGACCTGCTGCCCGACAATCTCTCCAAGCCCTTCGTCAAGGAAGACGGCCAGGTCATTCTCGACGCCTAGGGGCGGGCGACTGACGTTCAAGGCGGTCCGATGCCGTCAGGCGTCGGACCGTTCTGGCGTCTGCGGGATGCGATCCGTCAACAGCTTCAGGACCTTGGCGGTGATGGCCAGTTCCTCGTCCGTCACGCCCGCCAGCAGTCGGGTGCGATCCTCGCGTGCGACGCGATCGGAGGCGTTCAGCGCCTCCAGCCCCTTGGGCTCCAGCCGGATCAGGTTTGCCCGTCCATCGCCGCAAAACGGATGACGCGACACCAGACCTTCTTCGATCGACAGCTTGATACGGCGTGACAGCGACGCCTCCGATATCCGCAGGATCGCCGCCAACTCCGCCTGCGTCAGCCCCTTGGGCTTGGACGCCAGAACATACAGGTGCGCACGCTGGGCCGCCGTATAGCCTCGACCGCGAAACAGCGCATTGGCGCGCGTGATCCACGCCCGGGCCACGAAGGCGATGCGCATGGACACGACCAGCTCCAGGCTGGCGCGGGGATCGTCCCCGGTCGTCGCCACATCCGTCTCCGAGACGTTCAGATAGAAGGCGTCATCAAGATCAGCGGGGTCGGAAGGTATAGGCATCACGGAAACAGGCGATGATGTACAGACGAGGGGCGAAAGTCCTCACCCCGCGCGCAGGTTCTCCACCACGCTTCTCAGCCGCGCCGGCAGCGGCTTGGGCCGGCGGGTTTCGGCGTCGACATAGACGTGGACGAAATGGCCGATGGCGGCGGGAACATCCACGCTGCGCTTGAAGACCGCAAAGCCGTAGGTGACGCTGGAGGTGCCGATCGCATCGACCTTGATCCCGACCTCGATCACATCGGGGAACTTCAGCGACGAGGTGTAGCGACAGCCCGAATCCACCACCAGGCCGATCGATTCCGTCAGCGCATTGGCGATCAGCAGATGGGCGTTCACCGCCGAGTCGACGAACTCGTAGAATTTGGCGTTGTTGATATGGCCGTACTGGTCGTTGTCGGCCCAGCGGGTGGAGACCATGTGAAAGGCCTTGTAGGTCGCCCGTTGCGCCAGCGCGCCCTCGTCTCGTTTCGGCATCGTCGTCTCCCTCGGCGACGCGAACCGTCGCTCTCGATCCCGACGCTCTAGCTTGGACGACGTTAGGTCAAGCGCCTATCGGTAGCTTGTTGATGACGAAGGCTTGACCACATGATCCTTAAGACTCGCGCCGCCGTCCTGTCTGACATGGGCGCCGCCCGCCCCTACGCCGACAGCCGCCCCCTTTCGGTCCAGACCGTCACGCTGGACCCGCCCGGCCCCGGCGAAGTGCTGGTCGCGATCAAGGCGGCGGGCCTGTGCCATTCGGACCTGTCGGTCATCAACGGCGACCGCCCTCGCCCCCTGCCCATGGCCCTGGGGCACGAGGCGGCGGGCGTGGTCGAGGCGCTGGGGGACGGCGTCACCGATCTGGCCATCGGCGATCA
Organism: Brevundimonas vesicularis; assembly: GCF_032067225.1. GTDB lineage: Bacteria > Pseudomonadota > Alphaproteobacteria > Caulobacterales > Caulobacteraceae > Brevundimonas > Brevundimonas vesicularis_F. Next base: position 53,848 of record NZ_DAMBJX010000002.1, read on the forward strand.
CGTCGTCATGGTCTTCATGCCGTCCTGCGGCCACTGCAATCCGTGCGCGGGCGGCCGTCCCGCCCTGTGCGAGCCGGGCGCCGCCGCCAACGGCCGGGGCGAGCTTCTGTCCGGCGCCCGCCGGATTCTCCGCGAGGGCGAGCCGGTCAACCACCACCTCGGCTGCTCCGCCTTCGCCGAGCGGGCCGTCGTCTCACGCCGCTCCCTGGTCAAGATCGATCCCGACCTGTCGTTCGAAGAGGCGGCCCTGTTCGGCTGCGCCGTACTGACCGGCGTCGGGGCCGTGGTGAACACAGCCGGCGTCAAGGCGGGCCAGAGCGTCGTCGTCATCGGCCTGGGCGGCGTCGGTCTGGCCAGCGTGCTGGGCGCCCTGGCCTCGGGCGCCAGCCCCGTCGTCGCCGTCGATCTGTCCGAGGACAAGCTGGCCCTCGCCCGCACCCTCGGCGCGGTCGAAACCGTCAACGCCGCCGACCCCGATGCGGTCGATCAGGTCCGCGCCCTGACGAACGGCGGCGCCGACTTCGCCTTCGAAATGGCCGGCTCGGTCCGGGCGCTGGAGGCGGCGTGGAAGATGACCAAACGCGGCGGAACCACCGTCACCGCCGGCCTGCCGCCGCCCGATGCGGCGCTGGCCGTCAACGTGGTCTCCCTCGTCGGCGAAGAGCGCACGCTGAAGGGTTCCTACATCGGCACCTGCGTCCCCAGCCGCGACATCCCCCGCTACGTCGCCCTGTATCGCCAGGGCCGCCTGCCGGTGGATCGCCTGATGAGCGGCGTCATCCCTTTGAATGACATCAACACCGGCTTCGACCGCCTCCACGCCGGCGAGGTCGTGCGACTGATCGTCAGACCCTGACGACACTGTAATCCCGCCGCCCGGTTTCGGCCGCAAATCCGCAGACCAATGTCCGCTCAAGCTTCAGCGGAGATCTCCCATGCGTCCGTCTCGCCTGTCCTGCGCCGCCGCGATGTCGGCCGTCGCCCTGGCTTTCGCCGTTCCGGCCCTGGCGCAGGAGACCTCGCCTCAAAACAACGCCGAGATGGCCGCCATCTTCGCCGCCGACCAGGCCGTAAGGCAGAACCTGACGCCGGACTTCTTCAAGGACCGTGCCCGCGTCACAGCAATGCTCGCCGAAGACGCCGCGCGCCGGGTCCAGACCCGCGCCCTGCTGGACGCCGGCGCGCTTAGCACCGGCGAGGACTACCGCGCCGCCGCCTTCGTCTTCCAGCACGGCTCCACGCCCGAGGATTATCTGCTGGCCCATAGCCTGGCCGTCGCCGCCGTGGCCAAGGGCTCGCCCGAAGGCGCCTGGATCGCCGCCGCGACGCTGGATCGCTATCTGCAGATGACCGAAAAGCCGCAGATCTACGGCACCCAGACCCGCAAGACCCGCGACGCCCCGGCCACACTCGATCCCTACGACCGCGCCCTGATCCCCGACAGCCTGCGCGCCGTCTTCGGCGTCCCGCCCCAGGCGGAACAGGACGCGCGTCTCGCGGCCGTCAACGCCGCGGCGGAGGCCGCGGCGTCCAAGCCCTGATCGCTCAGTTCGCGGCCGGCTTCGGCGGGGCGTTCTTCACATACTGGTCTAGCCAGCGGGTCATCTCCCACAGGGTGTGGCCCACCGATTCCCGCGCGCGGTATCCATGCGCCTCCAGCGGCAGGGTGACGTAACGCGCCGTCGCCCCCAGCCCCTTCAGAGCCGCATAGAAGCGCTCGGACTGGACCGGGAAGGTGCCCGAGTTGTCGTCCGCCTCGCCGTGGATCAGCAGGATTGGCTCGTTCAGCTTGTTCGCATAGGTGAAGGGCGACATCTCGGTATAGACCTCGGTCGCCTCCCAGTAGTTGCGCTGCTCGGACTGGAAGCCGAACGGCGTCAGGGTGCGGTTATAGGCCCCCGACCGCGCGATCCCGGTGCGGAACAGATCGCTGTGCGCCAGCAGGTTCGCGGTCATGAAGGCGCCGTAGCTGTGGCCGCCGACTGCGATCCGGTCGCGGTCCGCCACGCCCATGCCGACCACCGCATCGACCGCGGCCTTTGCGTCGGCGACCAGCTGCTCGACATAGGTGTCGTTCGGCTCGGCCCCATCCTTGCCGATGATGGGCATGGAGGGGTTGTCGAAGATCGCATAGCCCTGGGTCAGCAGGAACAGATGGCTGGACCCGCCGGGCCGCACGAACCGGTTCTGCACGTCCACCGTCTGGCCCGCCACCGCCGCATCGGTGAACTCGGCGGGATAGGCCCACATCAGCATCGGCAGCGGCCCGTCGCGGTCCTTATCATAACCGGCCGGCAGATACAGCGTCCCCGACAGCTTGACCCCGTCGGCCCGCTCATAAGTCACCAGTTGCCGCGTCGCCTCGGCCAGCTGCGGCGCCGGATCGGGGAAGTTGGTCAGCCGCGTCGTCTGGCCCGTCGTCAGATCGCGGATCTGCAGATTGGGCGGATCCAGCCGCGTCTCGCGCTGCGTCACCACCCGCTTGCCGTCCGCATCCAGGAAGCCGACCACGGCCTCGTAATCCGTATTGGCCGAGGTCCACAGCCGTTCGCTGCGTCCCGTCGCCGGGTCCATGGCGGCCAGGAAGGGGAACTCGCCCTGCGGCGTGGCGCCGGCGCCTGACATCAGGATGCGCCCCTGCGGATCGAAGCGGATCACCGACCGGCCCTGCGCATTCGGCTGGGTCACCGGCTGGCCCGGATTGTCGTAGCGCGCCTGATAGTTCCGCTCCAGCAACACCCGGCCCTCGCCGGGGTTGGACGGATCCACCACGAAGCGCGTCTCATGCCGGGTGTTGAACCAGCGGCTGTTGACGATGGCCAGGTCGTCCCGGCCCCAAACGATCCCGCCGAACCGTTCCTTCAGGTCGATCAGCTTGACGGGCTCGCCCGTGAACGGCGCGGCCTGCATGAAGACTCGGTCCCGGAACTCGGCCTCGCGCCGGATGTCGCCGCCGTCCAGCGCCTCGACCCAGGTCAGGGTCGCCGGCGCATCGGCCCGCCACTCGACCGAGCGCGGCCCCGGCGCCACGGCGTCGAAGGCGGTCGGCACGTCGTCCCGCAGCGGCAGGTCGGCGACCGTGCGCACCACGCGACCGTTCAGATCCGTCACCACGATCTCGGTAGGGAACAGGTCGTCCGGCACCGCATAGGAATAGGGCCGCTTGGCGATCTCATGCAGGATGTATTTGCCGTCCGGAGACACCGACGCATCCAGATAGACCGCCGGGGCCCCGATCGTCCGGGCACGGCCGTTCAGCGGAACCAGCGTCAGTTGGCTGGTGAAATAATGGTCGAACAGGGCCTCGTCGCCGGGGTTCGACAACAGGTCCTGATAGGTCCGCACCGGCGCGACCCGCCCGGCCGTCTCCTCGATGTTCGGCCCCGTGGGCGCCGCCGTCACGTCCGGCGCCGGACCGCGTCCAGCCGGCACCGCCTCGACCAGCAGACCCGAACTGTCGGGCAGCCACTCATAACCCGTCCCGCCCGTCATATTGACCACCGGATCGGTCAGCTTCCTCGCCCGCGCCGAGGCCACATCCACGACCCACAGCTCCAGCCCCGTCGGCCGGTCCAGCACGAAGGCCAGCGACTTGGCGTCCGGCGAGAAACGCGGCGCCGTGAACCGCGCGCCGTCGGGCAGGGCCACGACGCGAGGTTGCCCGCCATCCACCGCCTGCAGGCTCAGACCCGTCAGCCACGCCACCCGGCTTTCGGCCGCGCCATTGTTCCTCGGATTGATCCGCGTCCCCGCCAGCCGCAGCATCGGCTCGGCCAAGGCCTTGATGCTGGGTAGGTTAGACCGGTCCATCAACACCAGCGTCCGCCGATCCGGGCTCAGCATCGACGACGGCGTCGGCTTGGCGTCCAGGATGTCCGCGATCGGCGCCGGCGGCTGCTGATAGACCATCGGTCCCGCAGCCTGCCCCGCGTTCTGGGCTAACGCCCCCCCCGCCACGCCGCTCAGCAGCACCGCCGCCAGAACCAGCCCAACCCCACGTCCACGCATCATCATCGTCTGAAGTCCCCACAAATCCCGAACTCGAGACCTAACCCCGCCTTTCCACCGCCGACAACCCGTTTCGGCGTTACAGTGTCACATTGGCGCGGCGACGCCTGCGCCTGGCCCAGTCGATCCTCGACATATCGCTGATATTCCAGATTGCCGCAGTCGGGCTTCGGCGTTAAGTTTCGCCGGAAACATCGGGGGGTGTGTCATGGCGACTGCGAACAGGATGGGCGGGGCCGACCGCACGCCGGACCGCGTCTTTCCGGGGCTGGCCGTCGTCATGGCGCTTGTCGTCGTGGCGGGCTTTTCGCTTCAGCTGGCCATGGGCCGCTCCAGCTTCGAGGCTCCGTTGCTGGTGCACGCCCACGCCGTGGTCTTCATGGGCTGGGTCGTCATCTTCCTGGTTCAGAACCTCTTGATCGCCACGGGCCAGCTGCGTTGGCACCGGCCGCTGGGCTGGCTGGCGGCCGCATGGCTGGCGCCCATGCTCATCCTGGGCTGGCTGGTCACCGAGGCCATGGTTCGTCGGGGCGACGTGCCCTTCTTCTTCCGGCCCTTGCAGTTTCTGGTCTTCGACCCCCTCTCGCTCGCGACCTTCGTCGGCCTCACCGTCGCGGCGGTGTGGCTTCGTCGGTCAACGGACTGGCACCGCCGCCTGCACTATTCCGCCATGGCGATCCTGCTGGGGCCGGCCGTCGGTCGGCTTTTGCCCATGCCCTTGCTGATCCCCTGGGCCTGGGAGGCGACCACGCTCGTCACCCTGGCGTTTCCAGTCATCGGCATGATCATCGATCTGGCGAAGACCCGCCGGATCCACCCCGCCTGGTTCTGGAGTCTGGGGATTCAGATCGCCATGATCGCAGCGATCGAGGCCCTCACCTGGTCGCCGCTCGGCCTTCAGCTTTACCAGACCGTCACGGCCGGTTCTCCCGGCGCGGCCGTCGCGCCGCTCGCCTTCCCGACGCCCCCTGGTCCGCCGCCAGGGGTCTGACCACGACGAAGAGGCGCAGACCGCGTCCCTACCCCGCCAGCAGCGCCTCGACCTGATCGCGCTCCGGCGCCGAGGGCTGCGCGCCCGGGCGGGTCGCCGCGAACGCCCCGGCGGCGCAGGCGAAGCGCAGCGCCTCGGCCGGGTCCATGCCTTCCAGCAAAGCCACCGTGATGGCGGCGACGAAGGCGTCGCCTGCGCCCGTCGCATCGACCGCCTCGACGGCCGGCGGGGTCGCCCAGGCCATTTCGACGCCGCGCTGATACATGGCCGCGCCTCGGGCGCCCTTGGTGACGACGACCCGTCCCCCGCCCCGGTGCAGGCCGTCGCCATAGAAGGCCGCCTCGGTCTCGTTGACGACGATCAGGTCGGCGCGGCGCAGCAGCAGTTCCGACACCGGCGCGGCGGGCGCCAGATTGGCGCAGACGAAGCCCGTCGCCCGGCCCACCGCCGCCTCGACAGTCTCGATCGGCAGCTCCAGCTGTACGATCAGCGCGCCCTCGATCCGCTGCGGCAGCTGTTCAGGCGTGACCATATGGTTGGCGCCGGCCGCGACCACGATCTGGTTCTCGCCGGTTGGATCGACGGCGATCAGGGCGACGCCCGTCGGGGCCGCCACATCCACCTCCACCCCCGCCAGATCGACGCCCAGGTCTTCCATCAGGGCCAGGGCCTCGCCGGCCATGGCGTCATTGCCGACCCGCCCGATCAGGCTGGCCTCGGCCCCCAGTTTCTCGGCCGCCAGCGCCTGATTGGCGCCCTTGCCGCCGGGATGCCGCGCCAGGGTCGCCCCGGTCACCGTCTCGCCCGGCGCCGGCAGTTGGGGCGCGGTGGCCACCAGATCCAGGTTGATCGAGCCGACGACGGTGATCCTCATGCGCCGGCCTCCAGCGCCTGAGCCTCCAGCGCCTGAGCCTTCAGCTTGGCGACGATCAGATCGAACACCCCTTGCGCGTCCGCCGCGACCGCCCAGCGATGCCGCGCCGTCGCCGGATCGATCCGGAACTCCACCGCCGTATGCCCGCGCGTCAGGTCCGAACCCGTCTCCACCTCGATCCGGCAGGGCTTCGTCTCGAACAGGTCGGGCTGGATCAGCCAAGCGATGGGACAGGGGTCATGCAATGGGGCTGCGTCCCAGCCCACGATCTCGCGCTCCACCCGCTGCGAGAACCGCAGCGTCGACGCTGCGGCCCGCGCGGCCTCGCTGTCGATGGCCTCTATCGCCAAGATCCGGTCCTCGGTCGCGCGCACCTGATGGGTCGCATCCAGGCCGAAGGCGACCACCTGACAGCCCGATCCGAACACCACCGCCGCCGCATCCGGATCGGCCCAGATGTTGAACTCGGCCGATGCGGTGACATTGCCGCCTTCCGACCGCGCCCCACCCATGACCGCCACCGGCCCCAGCCGTTCGGCCAACCGCCGCTCACGCCGCATCGCCAGCGCCAGATTGGTCATCGGCCCCAGGACGGCGATGGCGACCGAGCCTTCGGGCCGGCTCATCACCAGATCGACGATGGCGTTCGCGGCCGGCCCGTCGCCGACGATCCCCGTCGGTTCGAACGGCTCCAGATCGCCCAGACCCTCGACGCCGTGAAACTCGCCCGCCCCCGCCGGCGGACGTTTCAGGGGCCGCTCGGCCCCGCCGAACACCGGCACCTCCTCGCGCCCGGCGATCTGGCGGATGATGCGCGCATTGCGCTGGGTCTTGGCGCCGGGGACATTGCCAGCGACCGTGGTGACGGCCAGCAGCGCCAGTTCGGGCGCGGCGAAGGCCAGAAACAGCGCCACGGCGTCGTCCACGCCGGGGTCGCAATCGATGATCAGGGACTGAATAGACACCGCTCATGACTAGGCAGGCCGGCCGCGCGGAGCAAGCCGCAACCGCGCCTTAGACCCGACACGCCTCCACGGAGGCCTGGGCCAGCACCTCGGCTGAATCCGTCAGCGGGACCGGCGCATCCTCGGCCCTCAGCAGCAGCGGCACTTCGGTGCAGCCCGCGATCAGTCCGTCCGCGCCCGCATCCGCCAGGGCTTGGGCCAGCCGCAACATCCCCGCCCGCGCCGCCTCGCCGACATCGCCGCGCTTGACCCCATAGACCAGCGCCATGAAGGCCTCGCGGTCCGCACCCTCCAGCAGCACCGTCTCGATACCGCGCGTCGCCAGCGCCTGCGTGTAGAGCCGCTCGCCCCCCGGCGTCGCCAGCACGCCGATCCGCTTGGCTCCAGAGGCCGCCGCCGCGTCCGCCGTCGCCGCGATCATGTCGATGAAGCCCAGGTCCTTCGCAGCGCACGCCGCGCGGATCGCACCCGCCTGGGCGTGGGCGGTGTTGCAGGGCATGGCGATCACCTCGGCTCCCGCCGCCGCCAGCCCCTCGGCCATCAGTCCCAGCACCACCTCGGCCTCGCCCGGTCGCGTGTTGCGATCGGGCACCTGGGGGTTCAGGTCCATCACCACCCGGATATGATCGGCGTCGCCCTCCGCCGGCGTCAGCGCCTGCACCCGCGCCAGAAACGCCACCGTCGCCGCCGGTCCCATACCGCCGATCACGCCCAGGATCTTGCTCATCGCATCACGCCCCATCCCACGACCGCCGCGGCGGCCAGAACTGCCGGCACGGCGTAGCGGCTCTTCCAGGCCCACGCCACCGCCAGGGCGACCGCGAAGATCGCTGCAGCCGCCGCCATCGACGGGGCCCGCTGCAAGGTCGCCCAGCCCAGCTCCACGCTGGTCGCGGCGATGATCCCTACAACGGCGGCGGCCACCCCGGCCAGACCGTCGTGCAGCCGCCGGTCCTCGACCACCGCCTCCAGCCGCTCATAGAAGATCATCGAAAAGGCGAAGGCGGGCGCGAACACCCCGGCCGTCATCGCCAGCGCCCCGCCCCAACCCGCGACCACGAAGCCGACGAAGGTGCAAAAGATCACCAGCGGCGCCGGGATCACCCCCGCAAAGGCGATCCCGTCCAGAAACGCCCCATCGTCGATCAGCCCGCGCCCCACCGTATCGGCGCGCACATAGGGAATGGCGGTATAGGCGCCGCCGAACGTCAGCAGCCCCGCCTTCAGCCCCGTCCAGAACATCGCGGCTGCGCCCACGTCGCCCCCCTGCCCCGACGCCTGTCCGAAGACCGGCCCGCCGTCCCCCAGCCCGTGCATCGCCAAGGCTGCGACGCCCGCGGCCGCTACGACCCCGACGGCCAGGCCTCCCCTCCCGGCCCGGACCAGCACATAGGCCGCCCCGCCCGCCGCCAGCACGATCCAGAACGCCGCCCCGGCCAGGGTCGCCGCAAAGCCGACGACGGCGACGGCCCACAGCCAGCGATCCTCCAAAATATGCGATCCGATCTTGCAGACGGCGCGCACGATCACCGCCACCACCGCCGCCTGAACCCCCAGGAACGCCCCGGCCAGCAGGCCCACGACCGGCGACAGCGCCACATAGGCCCAGCCGATCCCCAGCATCAGCATCAGCCCGGGCAGCATGAACCCCAGCCCCGCCAGCAGGCCGCCGATCCGCCCCCGCGCCCGCATGCCCATGTGCACGCACAGCTCGTGCGCCTCCGGCCCCGGCAGCACCTGCAACACCGCCAGCAGCCGGTTGAACCGCGCGCTGGACATCCACCCGTCCTGATCGACCAGCTCGCGCCGGATCATCGCGATCTGCGCCACCGGCCCGCCAAACGCCAGCAGCCCGAACCGCAGGAACCGCAGAAACACCGCCGCCAAAGACAGTGCCGGCGGGACAGGTTCGATCTCGCGCACCGTCACCCGCCGCCCCCGTCTTCACCGCCTCGAGCCCGCGCGATCCGATAGGGCCCCGCACGCATCACCAGCGGCCGCCCCTTCCAGCTCAGTCGCACCGCGCCCTCGTTCACCAGGGCGTCCACCGCAGCATGAACGTCAGGCATCGCCTCGCGCCACGCGCCGCCCTCGCCCGCGACCACCCGCGCGACCTCGCTGGGGCAGAGGGTGGCGTCCTCGGACCGGGCGGCCAGAAGCGCCAACGTCGCCTCGCGCGAGTCCATAGCGGACCGCGCCTACAGCGCGCCTTCGATCTCGGTCTGATAGCCGAACAGCCCCTGCGCTCCGCCGGTGTGCAGAAACACCACCGTCTCGCCCTTGAACCGGCCGGCGCGCGCCAGGGCGATCAGCCCCTTCATCGCCTTGCCGGAATAGACCGGGTCCAGCACGATCCCGTCCAGACGCGCGGCCAGGGTCAAGGCGTCGATCACCCCCTGGTCGATCAGGCCATAGCCCTCGCCCACATAGTCGCAGTCGGCGACCACCTGCTCGCGCGTCACCCGTCCCGGCTGCCCCAGCAGGGCGGCCGTCTCCTCGGCCAGTTTGAAGACGTTCGCCTCCTGCCTGTCCTTGGGCGCCCGCACCCCGATTCCCAACACGGGAATGTCCGCCCCCATGACCGCCAGCCCGGCGACCAGGCCCGCGTGAGTGCCCGCGCTGCCTGTCGCCGTCACGATGCGGTGGACCTCCAGATCCATCTCGTCGGCCTGGACCACGATCTCGCGCGCGCAATCGACATAGCCCAGCGCCCCGACCGGGTTCGAACCGCCGCCGGGGATGACATAGGGCTTGCCGCCCCGCGCCCGCACCTCGGCCGCCGTCTTCTCCAGCTCGGCGACCATGTCCGTCCCGCCCGGCACGGTGCGTAGGGTCGCGCCGAACAGCCGGTCCAGCAGCACGTTGCCGTTGCCGACATAATCCGTCGCCTTGGACCCCGTCCGCTCTTCCAGAATGATCTCGCAGGCCAGACCGTGCGCGGCGGCCGCCGCCGCCGTCTGGCGCACATGGTTCGATTGCACCGCCCCTTGCGTCACCAGCGTGTCGGCGTCCTCTTCGAACGCCGCGCCCAGCAGGAACTCCAGCTTCCTCGTCTTGTTGCCGCCGCCCGCCAGGCCGGTGCAGTCGTCGCGCTTGATCCACAGATCCAGACCCAACTCCTCCGACAGGCGGGGCAACGGTTCCAGCGGCGTCGGCAGATGGGCCAGGCGGATACGGGCGAAACGGGCGAGATGCATGGGACGGTTTCCTGTTCGCCGTCTTGATAGCTCGCGCCCGTGACATTCAAAAGCGCCGGCCCAAGCTGGCGGCCCCTACGCTCCGCCCTCGACCTCAGCCCGGCGCGCCGGCCTCGGCCACACGCGTCGGCGCGACGAAGGCGGCGTCGCACAGGGCCTGGGCGAAGGCGTGGGACGTGACCGCCTGGCGATCCATCAAGGCGTCCAGCACCCCGGCGCCCGCATCCACCGTCACGACCAGCGGATAACGCCCGACCACCTGACCGCCCTGCGCCGGATCGCGCAGTTCCGCCGTCGCCCGCATCCGGTGTTCGGCGCGATCGCCGGCCAGAATGGCCAGGCGCGGCGCCCGGCTCAGCGCCTCGACATGGATGCTCAGGTTCAGCCGGTGCCGACCACCGGCGCACAGCCCCATTTCGTTCAGCACCTCGTCGTTGAAGGTGTCGGCGAAGTCGTCCTCGGCGTCCAGCCAGCCGGTCGTCGTCGTGACGCTGCCGATCCGCGCCTGCTCGGCCATGGCGGGCGACAGGGCCATCGGCGCGCCGCCGACATCCACCGAGGCGCAGGCCGTCAAGCCCGCGCACGCCAGAACCGCGATCACGGCGGTCGTCTTGATCTGTTTCATCATTACCCTCTCCCTAGAGCCTACCACCAAGCTTGGCTGCGAATGAACGCCGCCTGAACGCCGTTCGACAACCGGTCCGGAGCTAAAGCCGGCGCCCAAGCGTTGCCGCCGCATGACCGCCGCCGCGCCCCCTTTGGATCTGCAACGCGAGCGCGCCTATGTCCGCGATCTGGGCCGCGCCTTCGCCGGCGCCCTGGTGTTCAACATTCCGCTGTTGATGACGATGGAGATGTGGGCGCAAGGCGTGATCATGGACCGCTGGCGGTTGCTGACCTTCATCGTCGCCGGCCTGCCGCTGCTGTACGGCCTGGCCTATTACGCCGGCTTCTCCAAGCGACGTGGGCCGGTCAACGATGCGCTGGACACCGCCGTGGCCCTGGCGGTCGGCTTTATCACCGCCTCGGTGCTGCTGATCCTGTTCGGCGTCGTCGAATGGGACGCGCCGCCGCGCGAGGGCCTGGGCATGGTCGCGCTTCAGGCCATTCCTGGCGCCATGGGCGCGCTTCTGGCCCGGCGTCAGCTCAGCGGCGACGGCGGAGGCGACACGGATGAAGATCAGGCCTCCTATTTCGGCGAACTGTTCCTGATGGCGGCCGGGGCCCTGTTCTTCGCCCTGAACGTGGCCCCGACCGAGGAGATGATCCTGATCGCCTACAAGGCGACGCCCGCCCACATCCTGGCCCTGATCGCCGTCTCCATCCTTCTGCTCCACCTGATCGTCTTCAAGGCGGGCTTCGCCGGTCAGGAAGAGGCCGATCATCCGATCAAGGCCTTCCTGCATTTCACCCTGCCTGGCTACGCCATCGCCCTGGCCGTCAGCCTGTTCACCCTGTTCCTGTTCGGCCGCACCGACGGCCATGCCGTCGCCGGCGTGGTCCAGACCATGGTCGTCCTGGGCTTCCCCGCCGCCATCGGCGCCGCCGCCGCCCGTCTGTTGGTCTGACCCCATGCCCACGAAGAAGAAGCCCGCCGCATCGACCCGCCCTCTGTTGCAATGGGGCATGGCCCTGCTCGGCGCCGTCATCACCCTGACCGCCATCGGCATCGTGGTGTGGGAGGCGCTCCAGCCCACGGCCCCGCCCGCGCTCAGCGCCCGCATCGTCGCCGTGGACGTCACCGCCGCAGGCCAGGTCGCGACCGTCCGGGTTCAGAACGACGGCGACGACACCGCCGCCGCAGTGGATATCGAAGGGGTTCTGGGCGACCAGACCGCGACCGCCAGCCTGGACTATGTTCCCGGCCACGGCCACGCCAAGGCCTACCTCCGCTTCGACGCCGATCCGCGCGCGGCGGCCGTCTCGGTCAAGGGCTGGTCGGCGCCCTAGGGGGCGCTCAGGCCGCCTGGGCCAGCACCGCGTCCTGCATCCGCTCGACCGTCTGCTGGGGCGCGCCGGCGCCGTCCACCGTGGCCCGCAGCGTCTCTTCCAGCGCCGGAGTCACGCGCACGCTGGCCATGGCCCAGCCGGAAAAGCCGCGCGCCGGGATCGGCTTGCGCTCGATCACCACCACCTCGTCATGACGCGGATCGCCCGCCAGGCGCGTCATCAGCCGGTCCAGATCCTGCGCTGCGCCCTCCAGCACCTGCAGGAACCGTCCGTCGTGGATCAGCAGCGCCCCGGTCAGGTCGTCGCG
>NZ_DAMBJX010000002.1:66149-93285 GCF_032067225.1 Brevundimonas vesicularis
CGCATTGTTCCGCTGCGACGTGGCTAGGATGTCCACCTGCATCAGCAGGCTGTCGGCATTGCCCCGCGCGCGGCTGGTGTAGAGGACGCGTTCCAGGTTCAGGCTCATATCCTCGTTTCACTCCGCCGACGCCGGCATCCGGCCCAAGCTTTGCGCATAGCCCAATAAATCCGCCGCGCCTACAAGGACTTATGTGCGGTTTCGGACAACTCGACATCCGCCGCGGCGCGGGTTAGCTTGCAGGCGTTCTCCGGGGGGTCGCAATCGAGCGGCTGAGATAGAGGTTTCTCCTCTGACCCGTCGAACCTGATCCGGGTCATGCCGGCGAAGGGATGAGTAACGCTATCGGTCCTCACGCGACAGGACCCTCGCGCCCGACGTCGGCGGACCTCAAACCGTTTGAGGCCGCCATGAACATTCAAGTCACCCCGCCCGCCCTGCCCGAAGAGCCGAACGTCGACCTCGCCCTCAAGGACGCGCGCGAACAGGTGATGAAGGAGACCGGAACCATCCCGACCGGCGAACGGGCCGGCTCGCGCAAGGTCTACGTCCAGGGCGAGCTCTACCCCGACATTCGCGTCCCCTTCCGCGAGGTCGCCGTCCACGCATCCGCCAACGAGCCGCCGGTGACCATCTATGATTCATCGGGCCCCTACACCGACCCGACCGTGACCATCGACATCAAGCGCGGCCTGCCCCGCGTCAAATCCAGCTGGCAGCTGGATCGCGGCGACATCGCCCCGGTCGCCAACCCGCGCGAGGTCAAGCCCGAGGACAACGGCCATGCGTCGGGCCGCCACCTGGCCCCGCGCTTCGACACCTCCCACCACCGCGTCTTCAAGGGCGTCGAGGGCCGCCCGGTCACCCAGTACGAATACGCCCAGGCCGGGATCATCACGCCCGAGATGGAATACGTCGCCATCCGCGAGAATCTGCGCCGCGAGCAGAACAGCCCCTGCATCCGCGACGGCGAGGACTTCGGCGCCAGCATCCCCGACTTCGTGACGCCCGAGTTCGTCCGGCAGGAGATCGCGCGCGGCCGCGCCATCATCCCGCACAACATCAACCACCCCGAGGTCGAGCCGATGATCATCGGCCGCAACTTCCTGGTGAAGATCAATGCGAACATCGGCAACTCGGCCGTCCTGTCCTCCGTCGACGATGAGGTCGACAAGCTGGTCTGGGCCACCCGCTGGGGCGCCGACAACGTCATGGACCTGTCGACGGGCCGCAACATCCACAACATCCGCGACTGGATCATCCGCAACAGTTCCGTCCCCATCGGCACCGTGCCCATCTATCAGGCGCTGGAGAAGGTGAACGGCGTCGCCGAGGACCTGACGTGGGAGGTGTTCCGCGACACCCTGATCGAACAGGCCGAACAGGGCGTGGACTATTTCACCATCCACGCGGGCGTGCGCCTGCCCTTCGTGCCGATGACGGCCAAGCGGGTGACGGGCATCGTCTCGCGCGGCGGCTCCATCATGGCCAAATGGTGCCTGGCGCACCACAAGGAGAGCTTCCTCTACGAGCATTTCGAGGACATCTGCGACATCATGCGCGCCTATGATGTCAGCTTCAGCCTGGGCGACGGCCTGCGCCCCGGCTCGATCGCCGACGCCAATGACGAGGCCCAGTTCGCCGAGCTGCGCACCCTGGGCGAACTGACCAAGATCGCCTGGGCCAAGGGCTGCCAGGTCATGATCGAGGGCCCCGGCCATGTGCCGATGCACAAGATCAAACAGAATATGGACGAGCAGCTGAAGCACTGCCACGAGGCGCCCTTCTATACGCTTGGCCCGCTGACCACCGACATCGCGCCGGGCTATGACCACATCACATCCGCGATCGGCGCGGCCATGATCGGCTGGTTCGGCACGGCCATGCTCTGCTACGTCACGCCCAAGGAGCACCTGGGCCTGCCGGATCGTCAGGACGTCAAGGACGGCGTCATCACCTACAAGATCGCCGCCCACGCCGCCGACCTGGCCAAGGGCCACCCCGCCGCCCGCCTGCACGACGACGCCCTGTCACGCGCCCGGTTCGAGTTCCGCTGGGAGGATCAGTTCAACCTGGGTCTGGACCCCGAAACCGCCCGCAAATACCACGACGCCACCCTGCCCAAGGAGGCCCACAAGACCGCCCACTTCTGCTCCATGTGCGGCCCCAAGTTCTGCTCGATGAAGATCAGCCAGGACATCCGCGACGCCGCCGCCGCCCAGAACGACGCCGGCGCCTCCCTGTCGGAGGCGGAAGCCGGCATGGCGGAGATGAGCGCGAAGTTCCGCGCCGGCGGCGGTGTGGTGGAGGTGAAGGTGTGAACTAGGCGCTAGACTTCCCGCACAACGGTTATTATCCACAACCATCAGCATAAGGAGGGATGGTGCGGTACGGCCTATTTAGACGCGTTGAAACTCAGCTTCAGACAGCCGCAGACGCTGTCGTTCAGGTGCAGACTGGTGAGGTTTGGGGATCTGTCCCGTTCGGAGGAATGGAACCTACCGTGCAAGCCTATATTGGTCCCCTTGGCACACGGCGCGGCATTGAGTTCACTACCGACACCAATCCTCATCCCGGAGGCACACCTTTGGAAGCGCGCTGGTTCCTCACCCAAACTCCCGGTGTGCTAGCTAGAACCAAGCTGGGAAAAGATTATGCATGCATCTTGGCAGACGTAATAAACAAGCAGCCTTAGAAAATGGGACTTGCCGCAAAAAAGTATCCGTCAGATATCGCTGTCGAGCCACAAGCGATCGCTTGGCGTCCTATAGCTGAATTTTCCACTTGTCTTTATCAGGGACAAGACGCTCTAGATCATTATGTTGGAGCCAGTTTTTCTTACGGGAACTCATTCCATTTCGACATCAGAGTTTACCGAGAACATCCGCAAGACACCTGCACTTTTTATCTTCCCATTGAGTACAAGTCTTTAGGCGAGATCCGCATCGGGATCCGCGATATTATGTCATATCTCGCTCTCCCTGGTTACGCCTTCGCTTGGCGTAGAGGCGAGCCATTTGAGTATGGAACCCTAAAACGTCAAGAAAATGATAGATTAAGAGAACCTGAAGCTCGAATACTTGCGCTAAAAATCGCCTCTCTTAGCCACGATAGATTTGCCTCGACTGAATATATTAAATCTCAAATTCCAAAATACTACCCCCTATCACCGAGGGACCTGCTGCCGTCACCAACACGCGCTCCGGAGCCAAGATGGGAACAAATAGTTCGAAATGTAATTTCACATCGGTCGAACCCGCTTGGCCCGTTTGAGAAGGGCTATGCTGAAAAGATCTCAGATGGAATTCGCGTCACACAAGACGGAATGCTTTATTTAAAAAGCATCGGATTTTGCTGCGATTGATCACGTCTAGTAGAACTTTTGTATCCGAGTGGTATCCATTTTAGCTCAGTTATTCTGTTCGTATTCAGATTATCCCAAACAAACCAAGCATAGGCGGTAGTACCGGATCCTTTTATTTGTGCACCAGACTGATAAAAAGTGATGCGCTCGCTGAAAACCCAAACGGTTGCTGGCGGAGCAATATTGAAAATCGTCTTTTGTCGATTGGCTCCTTCCAAAAAAGCAAGTCGGAGGAGCAAGGCGAATTTGCGTTCCGCTGACAGCAGCGATTTTCGCACAAAACCTTCGGCTGAATTGTAGGGAGGATTGGTGATGATGTTATCCGCTCTACGATCGGAGCTTAGGTAGTCGATACCAACTTCACCGTAGCCACGATCGTATAAATCAGACGAGTACACCTCGTAACCCGCAGCGCTGATCACCTCTGACATTGAGCCATCGCCGCAAGCTGGCTCCCAGATCGACCCATCAAAACGCTCGTTCTCGATTAGCGCTCGAGTGGCCCAAGCAGGCGTCGGATAGTAGTCCGCACCTTCGAGATCAGCGGATCGCTTTGCGGTAGGAATAAATCCTCCGTTCAGATTGTATGTTCGGTCCATCAGAGTCCTATGTCTATAATTCTGGATTCTGGCCCGATCTGCCGAATAAGCCAAATTCCTTTCTTCGATTTGGAATGGTTTGGCCCAGCCTCGTCCGCCTCGTCGGTCCGAACCCGGCCAGGGAAACTACCTTCATCAATGGATTTCTGGGGGAACAGACGGAGATGTCTGAGTTCGTCAACCCGGCTGAAGTCGCCCATGGCCTGACGGGAATCGGTCCGACGCAGAATCCCGCAGCCGGGCGTCTGGTGCTGGAGCGGCCGGACGCCGTGCCTGCGCCGAAGAAGCGGGCCTAAGCCTTCCCTCTCCCGTTGGGAGAGGGCTTGAGCGCCTGAGAGCCGTCAGGCGATCAGACTTGCGCGAAAGGGTGAGGGTCGGGCCTCGCCGCAGACGCACGACCCTCACCCTCTGGCGGCTTCGCGCCGCCCTTCGGGTCAGCCAAGACGCATCGCTGACGCTCTGCGAGCCTCAAGCCCTCTCCCAACGGGAGAGGGGATGCACAGCTACCCCACCCTACCTATGCACGACGTCTCTGCCCCGGCCGTTGAAATCTCTCGCCTTTCGCGAAATCGACGCCCTCTACCCGATCACGCTTCGGGGCGGCCTTAGACTGGCGGGGCGTCCTGTGTCGGGCGCGGGCGACAGCCGGGGATGGGATGGACGACGACCACAGCTATGACGACGGCGGGTTCGAGGGGCCGCGCGATCCGTTTTACGATGCGATGACCCAGCAGGCGCTGGATCAGATCCGCATCCTGCGCGAGGCGGGTCTGGAGCAGACGTATCGCGACGCCCTGCATCACGATTCCTCGCCCGAGGCCGAGGCGGCCTTCTGGCGCGCGCACGGCCTGCCGATGCATCTGTTGCGGCTGCCCGATCTGGTCACATCGGACCCCGCCGCGCGCGCGGCCGACCGGGTGCAGAACCGGGCCTATCGCCGCCTGTCGAAAGAGGCGTGGGAGGCGGCGGGCACAGCCTATCTGGCCGGCTCCACGGCCGAGGAGGTCAGCGCCGTCTATGGCATGGCGGTCAGCACCTTTCGCGCCCGCGCCAGGGATGAGGGCTGGCGGCGCGAGGATCAGCCCGATCTCCTTCGCGAACCCGTCGACCTGGAGGCCGAGACGGCCGAGGGCTTGCCTGACTATGGGGCCATGGCGGCCCACGCCCTGGTGCGGCTGAACCGGGCGCTTCAGGCCGGGCGCGCGCTGGAGGCCGCGCGCTGGGTGCGGCTGCACGCCGACCTGACCCGCATGGCGGCCGCCCCGCCGCCGTCCCCGCCCGCGCCGCCGCCCGCCAAGTCCCCGGCCCAACCGAAGGAACCCGACCTGGGCGAGCGCGCCGCCGCCATCGCCGAACAGGTCGGCCTGATCGCCCGCGAAGCCTGCGCCCTCAAACGCGGCGATTACGCCGGCCGCGACGCCCTTATGGCCCGCCTCGAGGCGCTCGACGACCTGAAACCGGCCCCGAGATCAGACGAATTAGACGAAATAGACGGTGTTTTTGTCTCCCGACCGCCGGACTGACCGTCTCCTCCCCATCGCCTGCGATGGGGAGGGGGACCGCGCCCTTCGGGCGGGGTGGAGGGGCTCTTGAGGCCTCACAGACGTCGATTTTACAGAAGGAACCCCTCCGTCACGGCGCCAAGCGGCGCCGCGCCACCTCCCCGCTGCGCAGGGAGGAGACGGCCTAGACCTCCGACGCGATCTTTCGCAGGGCTTCTTCGAACACCGAGGCCGGCTGGCCGCCCGAGATCAGGTATTTGCCCTCGACCACCACGGCCGGGACCGAGGTGATGCCGCGCGCGCGCCACAGGTCCTCGGCCTGGCGCACGGCCTGGGCGTAGCGGCCCGAGGCCAGCACCTCGCCCGCCTCGGCCCGGTCCAGCCCGGCCTTTTCGGCGGCGGCGGTCATGACCCCGGCGTCGGTCAGGTTCTTGTTCTCGGTGAAGTGGGCGGTGAACAGCGCCTGTTTCAGGGCCTTCTGCTTCTCCGGCGCCGTCTCGTGCGCCCAGTGCAGCAGCCGGTGGGCGTCGAAGGTGTTCCAGATGCGGCTGTCGTCGGTCATGCGCATGTCGAAGCCCACCTCGCCCGCCCGCTCGCGGATCATGGCGCGGTTGGCGGCGGACTGCTCAGGCGAGGCACCGTATTTGCGGCCGATGTGTTCGACGATGTTCTCGCCCTCCGGCGCGATCTGGGGGTTCAGCTCGAACGGCTGAAAGGCGATGTCGGCGGCGATCCCCTCGTCCTTCAAGGCGTCCAGCGCCGTGTCCAGCCCGCCCAGCCCCACCACGCACCAGGGGCAGACGACGTCGGAGACGAAGTCGATCTTCAGGGTCTTGAGCGGAGCGTTCATGGCGCGGCCTTCTGGAACAGCGTGTGTTGCATAAGGATATGGCGACGCCGCGCCGCGCGACAAGTCTCAGCCCAGGCTCAAATCCCTGGGCGGCCGGATCCGGCGCCAGCGCGCCTCCACGAAGGCGAAGGCGCCGAAGGCCATCAGCCCCGCCGCCGTCAGCCCCAGGATCCACGATCCGCCCGGCTGCGCCTCCAGCGCATCCAGCGCCGCCGCCGTCGTCGTCACCTCGCCCGAGCGCGCATGCAGCCCCGCCAGAACCACGAACACCCCCAGCGGCAGATAGGCGAACCCTCGCGCCGCATAGCCCGCCCGCGCCAGCGCCGTCGCCGTGCCGCAGAAGGCCTTGGGACAGGCCAGGGCGTCGTCGAAGTCGTCGCGGATCGCCCTGACGATATTGCCGACGCCGACGCCCAGCACCACCAGCCCCGCCGCGATCAGCAGCACCTCGCCGAACGGCATCCCCAGCAGCATGGCGGCCTTCTCCTGGTTCTCGGCTACGCTCTCGGCCTGGGCCGTCGAGGCGTTTGTCGCCTCGCCGAACTCGTCCAGATATTCGAACACCCCCGACGCCAGCACGCCGTAGAACAGGCCGCTGACCGCCTGGCCCGCCCGCGTCGTCCAGCCCTTCAGGTCGCTGCCCTCGTGATCCGCGTCGAACACCGCCTGCAAGACCCGCCAACCGACGAAGGCCCACAGGCCCAGCCCCAGCAGCACCAGCCAGACCTTGCCGAACGGCTGCTCGGCCAGCCAGCCCGCCGCCCCGCTGGTCCCCACCGCATCGCCGATCCGGTCCGTCGCCGCCAGCAGGGTCAGCGCCCCGGCCGACAGGTAAACGAAGCCTCGCGCCCCATAGCCGACCCGCGCCGCCCATTCGATCAGGGTCGCCAGCGGCGGCAGGCGAAGGGTCTTGGCGGCGTTCATGATGTCTCCCACGTCAGGACGCCCTCAACGCGCCGGCTAAGGCAAAGGCTCCGCTTCGACCCTGTGTCGACATCCGACAGACACCGACGGGCGTATGCCGCTACGGTTCGCCTCCTTGGGAGCCGTTCGCGTGAACATCTACGAGTTTCACTTCTTCGACGAGGCGGATCGCCGTCCGCTGCTCGACTTCTTCGACGGCGCCGACGACGCCACGGCGTTGGAAGCCGCGCGGTCGCAGCTGGCGCGCCATGCCTCCTGCGCAGGTGTCGAAGTGCTGGAAGCCGGGCGTCTGGTCGGCCGCGTCACCCGCTGAGCCTCGGCCACTCTCTGCCCGATCGCGTACACAACGCGGTAAAGACACGACTTTTCCCCAGAAAGCCGCGTGATATATAGCAACGCTGTGTCGAGATTCGACAGACGCCACGCTCAGATCGCCTTATGCGCGAACTTATGAACCGCCTCTCGCCTGGCAACCGATTGATCCAAGGGCTGAACCCCGACGATCGCGACGCTCTCCTCGCCATCGCCACTCCGGTGGAATTCGCGCCCGGCCATGTGTTCAGTGAGCCTGACGACGCCATCGAACACCTGCATTTCATCGACAGCGGCTTCTGCTCCTCGGTCGCGGTGCTGGAAGACGGCCGCACCGTGGAGACTGTCATGATCGGGCGCGAAGGCGTGCTGGGCGTCGTCGCCTCGGTCGTGCCGCACCATGCCCACACCCGCAGCGTGGCCCAGGTCGCCGGGACGGCGCGCCGGGTGGACGCCACCAAGTTCCGCGCCCTGTCGGCGCAACGGCCGGGCGTTCGCGACGCCGTCGCCGAATACATGGCCCGACTTCAGGGCGAGTTGGAGCAATCAGCCGCTTGCAACGCCCTGCACCACGCCGGGCAGCGGTTCGCCAAATGGCTCTTGCGCTGCCACGACCGGGTCGAGGGCGACACCCTGAACCTGACGCAGGAGTATCTCGCCTCCATGCTGGGCTCGCAGCGGACCACGGTGAACGAGGCGGCGCAGGGGCTTCAGAAGGCGGGGGCCATCGCCTATTCGCGCGGCCGGATCACGGTGCTGGATCGCGCCGCCTTGGAGCGGGCGGCCTGCGAATGCTACCGCCGGGGCGGAGACCGGCAGCCCTAGTCGACCTGGGCGGCCGGCAGTTCAAGGACCGCTTTCAGCCCGCCCATGTCGCTGTCCGACAGCATCAGCCGCCCGCCATAGGCGCGCGTCAGGTCGTCCACGATCGACAGGCCCAGGCCCGACCCCGGCGCGCTCTCGTCCAGCCGTGCGCCACGCTGCATGACCGTGTCTCGCTGATCCGCCGGCAGCCCCGCACCGTCGTCCTCCACCACCAGGATCATCTGACCCAGGCCGCTGCCGCCCGCCGAGACGCGCACCCGGCGCCTGGAGAACTTGGCGGCGTTCTCGATCAGATTGCCCAGGATTTCCTGCAAATCCTGACGCTCGCCCAGGAAGGACAGGGTGTCGGGCGCGCGCCAGTCGATCTCGACGTTCTTGTCGCGGAACACCTGTTCGATCATCACCGCCAGCTCGTCCAGCACCTCGGCGACGGGCGTCGTCTCGCCCAGACCGTGGGCGGCGCGGGCGGCGGCGCGGGCGCGGCGCAGGTGGTGATCGACCTGGCCCTGCATGATCTTGGTCTGGCGCCGCACCAACTCGGGCAGATCGCCCTCGCTGGTCCCCGCCTCGGCCAGCATGACGGAGATCGGCGTCTTCAGCGCATGGGCCAGATTGCCGACGTGGGTGCGCTGTCGATCCACGACTTCCTGATTGTGATCCAGCAGGCGGTTCACCTGCTCGGCCAGGGGCTGGATTTCCTGCGGATAGGAGCGGCCGATCCGCGCCGACCTGCCCTTACGTACATCCGCGATCTCATCGCGCAGGTCGAACAGGGGGCGCAGGCCGATACGAACCTGGATGAAGACCGCCGATACGAGTCCGAGCCCCAGGATCAGGAAGGCGATCCAGGTCACGCGGGCGAACTGACGCGTGTCCGCATCGACTTCCGAGCGATCCAGCGCGGCGATGAAGATGACCGGATGTTCGTGCCGGGGGATGGACTTCATGCTGGCGGCGACGCGCAGCGGCTCGCGCGTCTCGGCGTCGTCCTTGGGGCCGGTGGTATTGAAGGTGATGACGTCGCCGAAAGCCGCATCCAGGCGCGCGGGCAGGTCGGCGGGCAGGGCCAGGTCATAGCGCCACAGCGAGGTCGAACGCGCCAGGCTGACCAGCCGTCCGTCGGGGCGCACCTCCATGATCTGCCAGTATTTGCCCGACAGCAGCCGCAGAGTTCTGGCGTCCTGGATCTGCGGAATGGCCTCGCCTTGCGGCGTGCGGCTCGCGCCGACCACGATCTCGTCGATCGTCTCGTTGAGCATGGCGCCCAGACGCCGCAGCGCGGATTCCTGAAAGGCCTGGGTCAGCACCAGCGCTGAAATGACCAGAGCGACCACGATCCAGGCCGAGGCCAGCCAGATCAGCCGGCGCGTCAGGGAGCGACCGGGGCGACCAAACCAGCGGCCCCAGTCGTGGAGCCCACCGGCGTTGGGTTTCGAAGCCGTCGCCTCGGTCACGCCGGGTCGGATTCGCCCGCCAGCGGCGTCAGCCGATAGCCGAGGCCGCGCACGGTCTCGATCCGGTCCGATCCGACCTTCTTGCGCACCCGGCCGATGAAGACCTCGATAGTGTTGGAATCGCGGTCGAAGTCCTGATCGTAAAGGTGTTCGACCAGTTCGGTGCGGCTGATGACCCGGCCCTGATGCATCATCATGTAGTGCAGCAGCCGGTATTCCAGCGAGGTCAGGCGCAGGGGCTCGCCATTGACGCTGGCCCGCGCTGCGCGGGGATCCAGCCGCAAGCCACCGCACGACAGGGTCGCCGAGGCTATGCCCGCCGAGCGGCGCAGCAGCGCCCGCAGACGCGCCAGCAGCTCTTCAGTATGGAAGGGCTTGGTCAGATAGTCGTCGGCGCCGGCGTCGAAGCCCGCCACCTTGTCGGACCAGGCGCCGCGCGCCGTCAGGATCAAAACCGGCGTCGTCTTGCCCTCTCGCCGCCAACGCTCCAGCACCGACACGCCGTCGATCTTGGGCAGGCCCAGGTCCAGGACGATGACGTCATAAGGCTCGTTCTCGCCCAGATAGTGGGCTTCCTCGCCGTCCGGCGCATGGTCCACGGCATAGCCCGCGTCGCCCAGCGCCGCCTTAAGCTGACGCGACAAATCCGCGTCGTCCTCGACCAGAAGCACGCGCATCAGTTCGGCCTGCGACGTTGATTGTTGTTGTCGGGACGCGCCTGTCCGGTCTGGCCGTCGACCACGACCTCGCGCACGCGTCCGTCGCGTTCGACCAGGACGGAATAGTTGCCGTCGCGGCGAGGTTGGGTGTCGATGGGGCGACCGCCGCCGGCCTCGCCGCCACGACGACGGGCCTCATCGGGACTGACGCGCGGACCACGGTCCTGCGAGCGCTGGTCCTGATCGCGCGACTGTGCCTGCGCCGACGTCGTCATGACGGGCGCGAAGGCCAGACCGAGAGCCAGGGCCAGGGCCGGAGGGGCGATCAGGAGAGGGGCGGGTTTACGAAACATGGCGACCGATCTAGTCCCGATCATCTGAACGGGCGCTGAATACGTCGTATAGTTTAAAGCGAACGCTGCTCCAAACCGGAGACCAAATCAGAAGACGGCGGTGTGACGTCTTTTTCATCCAGATGAACCGAACCTGATCGATTCTGTTCAGAACCGGCTCAGTCGCCGGGTGCTCAAATCGCCTCATCGCTGGTCACCCCGACCGGCAGAACATTTGAGGAGATCGCCATGCGCAAGCTCATCGTCCCCGCCATCGCCCTGGCCGCCGCCTCGGTCGCCGCGCCGTCCTTCGCCCAATCCTATCACCACCGCCCGGCCCCGCCCCATCACGCCAGCTATGGCTCGTGGCAGTCGATCAACGCCCGCCAGGCCAACCTGGACCGCCGCATCGATCAGGGCGTCCGCAACGGCCAACTGAGCCGCCGCGAAGCCACCCGTCTGCGCGGCGAGTTCAACAGCATCCTGCGCCTGGAAGCCAACTATCGCCGCGGCGGCCTGACCGCGTGGGAACGCCAGGACCTTGACCGTCGCTTCGACCGCCTCTCGGCCCAGATCCGCTACGAACGCCGCGATTACGACAACCGTCGCGGCTGATCATCTCGACGAAGACAGTTGGAAGCGCGGCCGCAAGGCCGCGCTTTTTTATTTGATCTGAAGCCAAACGGCCGGGCGCTGCGCGGCGCATCCTCAAGCACGCCCTTGCTTCAGAAGGTCGGGTTGCGGGCGCTTCAAATGTCGCCAGCGCTGCGACTGACCCAGCTTCCTTAGTTTTATGGATCCTTTAGGTCGGCGGCCCGGACTCGCATCGCGCCATTATGCCGCCCGGTGGTCTGTTCCCGCTCGAACTTGAGCGAGGAGGCCGGATTGGCCGATGTGATTTTTCTGGCGGTCGGTGCGGGGGCGTTCGCCGTCTTCGCCTTGCTGGCCACAGCGTTGAAACGGGTGTGACGATGATCGCCATGCTCTGGGGGGCGGGGGCGCTGGTCGTCGCCGTTTACATGGTCGCGGCGCTGCTGCGGCCCGAGCGGTTCTAAGGGGCCGGGACTAAAATCATGAACATTCAAGGATGGGGCGAGATCGCCCTGACCCTTGGGCTGGCCGTAATGCTCGGCTGGCCCATCGGCGTTTATATGTCGCGCGTCTGGAACGGCGAGCGGACCTGGCTCGATCCCGTGCTCAAGCCGGTCGAGGCCGTCTTCTATGGCGCCGCCGGTGTCGATCCGAAACGCAGCCAGGGCTGGCTGGGATATGCCGGCGCCCTTTTGGCCTTCAACCTGGCGGGCTTTGTCCTGCTGTATGCGATCCTGCGTCTGCAGGGCGTGCTGCCGCTGAACCCGCAAGGGTTCGCAGGCGTGTCGCCGCATCTGGCCTTCAACACCGCCGTCAGCTTCGTGACCAACACCAACTGGCAGAGCTATGGCGGGGAGGCGACCCTGTCGACCTTCACCCAGATGGTCGGCCTGACGGTGCAAAACTTCGTTTCGGCGGCGACGGGCGCGACGATCGCGGCGGCCCTGGCGCGCGCCTTTGTGGCCAATCGCGGCGAGGGGGTAGGCAACTTCTGGGCCGATCTGACGCGCACGACCCTTTATGTCCTGCTGCCCGCCGCCCTGATCCTGGCCGTGGCCCTGTCGGGTCTCGGCATCGTTCAGAGCCTGGCGGCCCATGTGACGGCGACCGGCGTCGAGGGCGGATCCCAGACCTTGCCGCTGTTCCCGGCCGCCAGCCAGGTGGCGATCAAACAGCTGGGCATCAACGGCGGCGGCGTCTTCAACGTCAACGGCGCCCATCCGTTCGAGAACCCGAACGCCATCACCAATCTGCTGACCGCCGTGGCGATCAACGTCATGGGCTGGGCGGCCTTCTTCGCCTTCGGCCGCACCGCCATGGCGGGACGCGACATCCGCGCCCTGGCGGCGGCGGCCCTGATCCTGCTGAGCGCCGCCAGCGCGGCCATGTATGTGATCGAGACCCAGCCGGCCCCGGCTCTGGTCGCGGCCCAGGTGGACGCCTCGGTCAATATGGAGGGCAAGGAGGTCCGCTTCGGCGCGCCCGCCTCGACCGTGTGGTCCGTGGTCACGACCGGCGCCTCGAACGGCTCGGTCAACTCGATGCACGCCAGCTTCATGCCCTTGGGCGGTGGGTTACAGATGTTCCTGATGCAGTTGGGCGAGATCCTGCCCGGCGGCGTCGGTTCGGGCATCGCCATCATGGTCGTCATGGCCCTGCTGTCGGTCTTCGTCGCCGGCCTGATGGTCGGGCGCACCCCCGAGTATCTGGGCAAGAAGATCGAGGCGCGCGAGATCCAGTTCGCCATGATCGCGGTGCTGATCCTGCCGCTGGCCATCCTGGGCTTCACCGCCGTGTCGGCCGTCTTCCCGACGGCGCTGGCGGGCCTGCTGAACAAGGGGCCGCACGGCCTGTCGGAGATCCTGTACGCCTACACCTCGGCGGCGGCGAACAACGGCTCGGCCTTTGCGGGTCTGACCGCCAACGCCCCCTGGTGGAACACGACCCTGGGTCTGGGCATGCTGTTCGGGCGGTTCATTCCAGCCGTCGCCGTCCTGGCCATCGCCGGCAGTCTGGTGGTCAAGCCCAAGCTGGCGCCCAGCCCCGGCACCCTGCCGACCGACAACGGCCTGTTCATCGGCCTGCTGATCGGCGTGATCCTCATCCTCGGCGGCCTGCAGTTCCTGCCCGCCCTCGCCCTGGGACCGATCGTCGAGCACTTCCAGGTGCTCGCGGCGGTCGCCGGCGCCTGATCCTTCGGACATCCTGACATGACACAAGTAACTCTGGATCCCCGCGAGGGCGGCCGTGCGTCGCCTCTCGCGGGCGGCCTCTCGGGACAGATGATCGGACGCGCCGTGGGCGACGCCTTCGTCAAGCTGAACCCCGTCAAGCTGATCAACAATCCGGTCATCTTCACCACCTGGATCGTGGCGCTTCTGTCCACGCTTTCTGCGGCCGCGGCCATCGCGAGCGGTCAGTCAGCGGGCTTTGCGGTGCAACTGGCGCTGTGGCTATGGGCCACGGTCCTGTTCGCCAATGTCGCCGAAAGCATCGCTGAAGGGCGGGGCAAGGCGGCGGCCGACAGCCTGCGCGCGACCCGCGTCACGACCAAGGCCAAGCTGATCGTCGATCCGAAGACCGGCAGCGTGGTTACGACCAACGCTTCGGAGCTTGAAGTCGGGTCGATCATCCTGGTCGAAGCCGGCGATGTGATCGCCTCGGACGGCGAAATCGTCGAGGGCGTCGCTTCGGTCAACGAGGCCGCCATCACCGGCGAGAGCGCCCCGGTGATCCGCGAAAGCGGCGGCGACCGTTCGGCGGTGACCGGCGGCACCACCGTCGTCTCGGACTGGATCAAGGTGCGCATAACCGCCAAGCCTGGCTCGACCTTCCTCGATCGCATGATCGCCATGGTCGAGGGCGCGGACCGCCGGAAGACGCCCAACGAGCTGGCCCTGGCCGTGCTGCTGGCCGGCCTGACCCTGATCTTCCTGATCGCGGTCGTGACCCTGGTGGGCCTTGGCGCCTATTCCGGCGTCGATCTGGATCCTATGGTGCTGGGCGCCCTGTTCATCACCCTGATCCCGACCACGATCGGGGGTCTGCTGTCCGCCGTCGGCATCGCCGGCATGGACCGGTTGCTGAAGGTGAACGTACTGGCCACCTCGGGCCGTGCGGTGGAGGCGGCAGGCGACGTCGACACCCTGTTGCTCGACAAGACCGGCACCATCACCTTCGGCAACCGCATGGCGACCGAGGTCATCCCGGTTCCGGGCGTGCGCCCCGAGGCCGCCCTGGCCGCCGCCGTCATGGCGTCGCTCGCCGACGAGACGCCCGAGGGCCGCTCCATCGTCGAGCTGGGCCGCAACGCCGGCGTCTCGGTCGATCAGCCCGCCGGCGCCGTCGCCATTCCCTTCACCGCCGTCACCCGCCAGTCGGGCCTGGACGTCGGCAAGGACAGCTGGCGCAAGGGCGCGGTCGATGCCGTGCTGAAGGATCTGACCCTGACCGACGGTTCGGCCCCGGCCGAGTTCCGCCAGGCGGTGGACCGGATCGCCCGTTCGGGGGGCACCCCCCTGGCCGTGACCCAGAACGGCGTCCTGGTCGGCGTCATCCATCTGAAGGACGTGGTCAAGCCGGGCGTGAAGGCGCGCTTCGCCGACCTGCGCCGCATGGGCCTGCGCACCGTCATGATCACCGGCGACAATCCGGTGACGGCCGCAGCCATCGCTTCGGAAGCGGGAGTGGACGACTACCTCGCCGAGGCCACGCCCGAGGACAAGATGCGCCTGATCAAGGCCGAACAGGCCAAGGGGCGTCTGGTCGCCATGTGCGGCGACGGCGCCAATGACGCCCCGGCCCTGGCCCAGGCTGATGTCGGCGTCGCCATGCAGACCGGTGCCCAGGCCGCACGCGAGGCCGGCAACATGGTCGATCTGGACAGCGATCCGACCAAGGTCATCGAGATCGTCGAGGTCGGCAAGCAACTGCTGATCACGCGCGGCGCCTTGACGACCTTCTCGGTCGCCAACGACGTGGCCAAATATTTCGCCATCATCCCGGCGATGTTCGTGGTGGCCCTGCCATCGCTCGGCGCGCTGAACGTCATGCGTCTGCACAGCCCTGAGAGCGCCATCCTGTCGGCGGTGATCTTCAACGCCCTGGTCATCGTCGCCCTGATCCCGCTGGCGCTGAAGGGCGTCAAATACCGGGCCATCGGCGCCGGCGCGCTTCTGGGTCGCAACCTGCTGATCTACGGCCTGGGCGGTCTGATCGCCCCGTTCGTCGGCATCAAGCTGATCGACCTGCTCATCTCCGGCCTGGGTCTGGCCTGATGCGTCGGGAGGTCTCTCGCATCCTGCAACTCGTCGTGGCGGTGCTGGTCATCGCCGTGATGTGGGGCGTGGCGACGCTGCAGCAGACCGATCCGCGCACGCGCTCCAACCCCATGGCCATTCATCCTGTTCGAATAGAGAAATCCAATGCGTAAATCCTTCTCCAAGGCCTCGGGCCGCAACGACGCCTGGTTCGCCGCCGCCTGTATCGTCGGCCTCGCCGGTCTGGGCCTGTGCAGCGAAGCCAAGGCCCAGGACGTGTCGGCGAACGTCGCCGTCACCTCCGACTACGTCTTCCGCGGGGTCAGCCAGACCCAGGAAAACCCCGCCATCTCGGCCGGCGTCGATCTGACCAGGAACGGCTTCTACGCCGGCGGCTGGGCCTCCAACGTCGATTTCGGCGACGACACGGACGCCGAGGTCGATCTCTATGCCGGCTATCGGCCCGAGGTCGCCGGCTATGCGCTGGACTTCGGCGTGATCGGCTATCTCTACGCCGGTCAGCCGGACGGCGCCGATTATAACTATGTCGAGTTCAAAGCCGCCGCCTCACGCACCGTGGGTCCGGCCACCCTGGGCGCCGCCGTCTATTATTCCCCCGACTTCTTCGGCGCGCCCGAGGACGAGGCGACCTATGCCGAGGTCAACGGCGCGGTCAGCCCGGCCGACAAATGGACCGTCTCAGGCGCCGTCGGGCGTCAATGGGTGTCGTCGGACCTGGACTACACCACCTGGAACCTGGGCGCGGCCTATCAGCTGACCGACACTCTGGCGCTGGACCTGCGCTATCACGACACCGACCAACACGACTTCGGCGACATCTACGGCGCGCGCGCCGTAGCCACGCTGAAGGCGACCTTCTGAGGCGACGACCATGGTCAACCAACTTCGCCCGGCCCTCGTCATGACGGCCCTGTTCACCCTGCTGCTGGGCCTGGCCTATCCGCTGGCCGTCACCGGCATCGCCCAGGTCGCCTTCCCGGACCAGGCCAACGGCAGCCTGGTGCGCGACGCCGGCGGGCGGGTCGTCGGCTCGTCCCTGATCGGCCAGCCCTTCGTCGGCGCCACCTATCTGCATCCGCGCCCGTCGGCGGCGGGCGACGGATATGACGCCGCCGCCTCGTCCGGCTCCAACATGGGGCCGCTGAACCCGGACCTGATCGCGCGCGTCGCCGAAAGCGCCCAGACGATCCGCGCAGAGGACGGCCCAGGCGTCATCCCCGCCGATGCGGTGACGACATCGGGTTCGGGCCTCGACCCGGACGTGTCCCCGGCCTACGCTCGGCTTCAGGTCGCGCGGATCGCCCGCGCCAGAGGCGTTCCCGTGCAACAGGTCCAGAGCATCATCGACGCGCACATCGAGGGGGCCTTCCTGGGCTTCATCGGCCAGCCGCACGTCAATGTCCTGCTGACCAATCGCGCGCTGGACGCCCGCTTCGGGGCGGAGGGCTGATTGCCCGAAACGGCGCCGGAAACGCCCGCGACTTCAGCCGTTCCGCGCCGCAAGCGCGGGCGGCTGAAGGTGTTTCTGGGCATGTCGCCCGGCGTGGGCAAGACCTATGAAATGCTGCGCGCCGCGCGCCGCAGAAAGGCCGAGGGGCTGGACGTCGTCGTCGGCGTGGTCGAGACCCACGGCCGTAAGGAGACGATGAGCCTGCTGCGCGGGCTGGACGTCATGCCGCGCGCGCCGATCGAACACCGCGACCGCGCCTTGATGGAGTTCGATCTGGACGGCGCCCTGGCGCGACGGCCCGAACTGCTGCTGGTCGACGAATACGCACATTCCAACGCGCCGGGCTCGCGCCATCCTAAACGCTGGCAGGATGTGGAGGAGCTGCGCGACGCCGGCATCGACGTCTGGACCACGCTGAACATCCAGCATCTGGAAAGCCTATCCGACGTAATCTTGCGCATCACGGGCGTACGCCAGCGCGAGGCGGTGCCGGACAGCGCCCTGACCGGCGCCGACGACATCGAGGTCATCGACATCACGCCCGAAGACCTGCGGGCGCGTCTGGCCGAGGGCAAGGTCTATGTGCCCGAAACGGCGCGGGTGGCGTCCGAGAACTTCTTCAAGATCGAGAATCTGACGGCGCTGCGCGAACTGGCCCTGCGACGGGCGGCCCAGACGGTGGACGACCAGCTTCTGACCCACCTGCGCGAACGGGGCGTGTCGGGGCCGTGGGCGGCGAACGAACGGATCCTCGTTCTGGTCGGCGGCGACGCCATGACCGCCTCCCTGGTGCGGACCGGTCGGCGGATGTCGGACATGATGATGGACGCCCCCTGGTCGGTGGCCCATGTCGAGCGGCCCAGCGGATCGCGCGTCGACGCCCGGTCGGCGGGACGGTTGTCAGGAGCCTTCAAGCTGGCAGAGCAGCTGGGCGGACGGCCCGTGACGATCAGCGGCGACGACGTGGTGCGCGCCGTTCTGGACCACGCCCACCGCAACAACGTCACCCAGATCGTCATCGGCAAAACGCGCGGCGGGCGGTTCACCGAATGGACCGGCCGGGCCTTGGCGACTGAACTGCTGCGCAAGGCGCAGGGCGTCGCCGTCCACGTCGTGACCGAGGGTGATCTGGCCGCGCCCGAACCGGTGGCCAAGTCCGGCGTCAGGGCGGCGCTGGACTGGCGCGGCTATCCGGCGGGGGCGGGGTTCGTCCTGGCGGCGACGGGGGCGGCCCTGTTGCTCGACACCCGGTTCGAGCGGGTCGATCTGGGCGTCATCTATCTGGCGGCGGTGGTGGCGGCAGGGGTGCTGAACGG
The DNA here is from genome assembly GCF_032067225.1 of Brevundimonas vesicularis. GTDB lineage: Bacteria > Pseudomonadota > Alphaproteobacteria > Caulobacterales > Caulobacteraceae > Brevundimonas > Brevundimonas vesicularis_F. Next base: position 84,608 of record NZ_DAMBJX010000002.1, read on the forward strand.
CCTCAGACCCGCGCTGGCGGCGGCGACCCTGGCCTTTTTGACCTACAACTTCCTGTTCCTTCAGCCCCGCTACAGCTTCCTGATCGGTTCGCCGACCGATTTCCTGACCCTGCTGCTGTTCTGGGGCGTGGCCCTGGGCACCGGCGCCCTGGCGGGGCGAGTGCGCGAACAGGCCAGAGCCGCCCAGCGCCGCGCCGCCGCCGTCTCGGCCCTGCTGGCCGCCAGCCAGACCCTGTCGGCGGGCCAGGATCGTGCGACCACGGCCCGCAGCCTGGCCGAACAGGCCTCTGCCGCCGCCGGCGCGGGCGCCGTCGTCCTGCTGCCCGACGGCGAGGACATCGTTCTGACGGCGGCCAGTCCCGAGGGCGTGACCCTGGCCTCCGACGCCATGGCCGCCGCGCGATGGGCCTGGACGCACGGTGAGGTCACGGGCCACGGCACCGGCACCCTGCCGCAGACCCATTGGCGGTTTCAGCCCTTGCAGGGCGTGCGCGGCCGGGCCGGCGTGGCGGGCATCGACGCCTCGGCCGTGGCGGCGGGCTCGGACGAGGAACGTCTGGCCATGGCCCTGCTGGACCAGGGCGCCGTGGCGCTTGAGCGTGCCGACCTGGCCGGTCAGGCGCTGGAGACCGAAACCCTGCGTCGCGCCGACCGTTTCCGCGCGGCCTTGATGAACTCGGTCAGCCACGACCTGCGCACGCCCCTGTCCACCGTCCTGGGCTCGGCGACGACCTTGATCGACTATGGCGCGACCCTGAAGCCCGAGGTTCGCGACGACCTGCTGCTCAGCATCCGCGAAGAGGCCGAACGCCTGTCGCGCTATGTCGGCGACCTCTTGGACATGACCCGGCTGGAGGGCGGCGGCCTGAACGTGCGCACCGACTGGACCGATGTGCGCGACATCCTGAACGCCGCCGCCGACCGGGTGTCGCGCCGTTTGGGCCAGCGCAAGGTCACGCGCGACTTCCCGGCCCAGCTGAGCATGGTCGAGGCCGATCCGGGCCTGCTGGAACAGGCCGTGGTCAACATCCTGGAAAACGCCATCGCCTACAGTCCCGACGGCACGACCATCGAACTGGCCGCCTATGAGGATCGCGGCGCCGTCGTCATTTCCATCGAGGACGAGGGCCGCGGCATCCCGACCGCCGAGCTGGAGCGCGTGTTCGACAAGTTCCGCCGCATGGAGGAATCCACCGACCGCGCCAAAGGGGCAGGCCTGGGTCTCGCCATCGCCAAGGGTTTCGTCGAGGCGATGCGCGGCCGTATCGCCGCCGCCAGCCCGATCCAGGACGACGCCGACGGCAAGCGCGGCACCCGCATCCTGATCAGCCTGCCTAAGTCCATCGCCACCCACCCGGATCTGCTGTGATGTCCGCCGTTCGCCTTCAGGTTCTGGTCATCGACGACGAGCCGCAGATCCACCGCTTCCTGGCGCCCGCCCTGGACGCCGCCGGCTATGAACCCCGCCGCGCCGACAGCGGTCAGGAGGGCCTGCGCGCCATCGCCCTGTGGAGCCCCGACGCCGTGGTGCTGGACCTCGGCCTGCCCGACATGGACGGCAAGGACGTGCTGACGCGGGCGCGCGACTTCTATCAGGGGCCGATCATCGTCCTGTCCGCCCGCGACCGTGAGGCCGAGAAGATCACGGCCCTGGACCTGGGCGCCAACGACTATGTCGAAAAACCGTTCGGCGTCGGCGAACTGCTGGCGCGCATCCGCGCGGGTCTGCGTCAGGGCGCGCTGACGCCGGTCGCGGGCGGGGTGGTCACGGCCAGCGATGTCGTCATCGATCTGGACCGCCGCATCGTCACCCGCGCCGGCGAGCGGGTGAAGCTGCGCCCCAAGGAATACGATGTCCTGGCCTACCTCGCCCGCAACGCCGGCAAGGTGCTGGGCCACGCCGACCTGCTCAAGACCATCTGGGGCGCCGGCCACGCCGACGACGTCCAGTATCTGCGCGTCGTCGTCGGCCAGCTCCGGCACAAGCTCGAGGCCGATCCGGCTCAGCCCGTCCTGCTCGTGACCGAGCCGGGCGTAGGCTATCGGCTGGCGGACTGAGCCCTTCGGCGAGAGGGTTCGGCTGTCTTTTCAGATGCAGCCTCATAATGGCCGGCGCGTTGTCTGCGAAACCCATGTATAATCCAGGCCCCCTCCCCCCGATCGTCTATCACCCGGCCTACAGCGCCGAACTGCCATCGGGTCATCGCTTTCCGATGCAGAAGTATGCGCGCCTGGTCGAGGTGCTGAGAGAGGAAGGGCTGATCGGACCGGAGGGGCTGTGTGAGCCCGAACCTGCGGATTACTCGCTGCTCGCCGCCGTGCACGATCCCGACTATGTGCGCCAGGTGCTGGACGCCTGCGTTCCGCCGAAGGTCGAACGGGTCATCGGCCTGCCCATCACGCAGAGCGTCGTCGAACGCACGCAGGCCGCCGTCGGCGGTACGCTGACCGCAGCCCGTCTCGCCCTTCGCCATGGCCTCGCCTGCAATACAGCCGGAGGCAGCCATCACGCCGGCCCCACGGGCGGCGCAGGCTTCTGCGTCTTCAACGACATCGGCGTGGCCGCGCGAGCCCTGATCGACAGTGGCGAAGTCGGACAGGTCCTGGTGGTCGATCTGGACGTCCACCAGGGCGATGGAACCGCCTTCATCTTCGAGCACGAGCCCCGCGTCTTCACCTTTTCCATGCATGGCGAAAAGAACTTTCCGGTGCGGAGGGGGCCCAGCGATCTGGATATCGACCTGCCCGACGGAACGGGCGATGCAGCCTATATCGCCCGGCTCAAAGAGGTTCTGCCTGACCTGCTTCAACGCGTTGCGCCCAATCTCGTCTTCTATATCGCGGGCGTCGATCCGCATGAAAACGACCAGCTGGGGCGGCTGTCGCTGAGCGAAGAGGGATTGGCTGAACGCGACGCCTATGTGCTTGAAGCCTGTCTGGCGGTCGCGCCGCTCGTCGGCGTCATCGGCGGTGGATACGATCACGATGTCGATCGTCTCGCGCGCCGCCACGCGACACTGCATCGCGCGGCGGCCCACGCCTGGCGGCGCGGCTTGGCCCGGCGGGAGGCTTGATCGTGGCAGACCCGGCGCCGCTCATCATCACCGCAGCCCTGGACGACGGCGCCTTCGACTGGTTCGACGCCTTGCGCCAGGCGCACTTTCCCCGCCACCGCAACGTCGTCCCGGCCCATCTGACCCTGTTCCACGCCCTCCCTGGGGCGCAGGAAGGCTTCGTGTTGGAGACGCTGAAGTCGGTGTGCCGTCGCCAGGCGCCCATCCGTCTCGATGTATGCGGCCCGTGGTCTTTGGGGCGTGGCGTGGCCTACCGCCTGGCGTCCGCCGATCTGGACCGACTGCGTAGACAGCTCGCGGAGGCCTTTTCGCCCTGGCTAACCCGCCAGGACCAGTCCCCGTTCCGACCGCACATCACGATCCAGAACAAGGTCGAGCCCGCAGACGCCAAACAGCTGCTTGAGCAGCTTCAGCTGGAGTTCGAACCCTTCGACATTCACGCTGAAGGCCTGCTCGTCTGGCGCTACCTAGGCGGCCCGTGGGAGGCGATTGATCGGATTCTTTTCGAGGGCAATCTGACCCTCGACGATTAGAATGCACCCGACAGTGCGATGGCGACCCCGGCAGGACTCCAACCTGCGACCTCGGCTTTAGGAAAGCCTTGCTCTATGCAGCTGAGCTACGGGGCCACGCCCGACGCCGTAGCGGGTCGGGGCGGCGGGGGGAAGTCGTGGCGACGAAAAAGTGAGGCGGCGGGGCGGCAAGTGGCGGCTCGGGCGTTTGTGGTTAAGGGGTCTTAACCTACAAGATGTCGCGGTGAACAAAAGACGAAACGGGCGATGTCAGCGATTCGGTCCTGATTCGTTTCGCCCTTGTTCCGCCAGACCGGAACGGCCGTTAACCGACGGGCGGAACGTGGGCGGTCAGGGCGCGCAGGCCCTCCAGAAGGCGGTCGGAATCGGCGCTGGTCTGGCCCTGGGCGGCCAGGGTAAGGCGAAGCGCGCGGACGTGAACCTCGACCGACGGCCAGGACCAGCTGCCGGCGCTCTTCATCCGGTCGGCGATCTCGCACAGGCTGAAGGCGGCCTCAAAGAAGGTCGGGACATCCAGATAGCCGGCCATGTCGACCATGGCGGAGGCGAAGGCGTAGATTTGGGCCGGCGCGTCTTGCGGGCGGGTCGCGCATAGGGCCTCGATGGCGTCGACATTGGCCGTCAGCAGGGTGAAGACATGGTCGCGCTTTTCATCCAGCGCCTGGTTGGCGCGGGATTCGGCCTCGATGATCAGACGGCCGCCCGGCCGCGCCATCTGACGCTGGAGCGAAGTGTGGACGCGGCGGACGGTGGGGGGTTTGGGCGCGGCGACAGGTTCGGTCACAGGCTGACCTTCATCGGCTTCATCAGCATGTCGATCTCGTCCTGATCCATGTTTTCCTCGACCGCCTCGCCCAGATCACCGGTCAGGTCGCTTTCGCGACGACCATCGGTGCCGGGAGGCGGTCCGTAGTTGTGCACCCGGCGGTCGGGGCCGATGTAGTGTTCGGACTCGACGAAATCGCGGTCCTCCCCGCCCAACCAGATGATCCGTTTCAGCAGCAGAGACGGCGACAGGGGCTTGGCGACGATGAAGCTGGCCCCGCAATCGCGGCCCTGGTGAACCTTGGCCTGGGAGGCGTGACCCAGGATCATGATGACAGGCACATAGCGGGTCGGCGTGGGGGCGTCGCGCCGCAGCCAGCGCACGAAGTCATAGCCGTCCATGTCCGGCATGATGCAGTCGATCAGGATCAGATCGACCGAGCGGCGCGCCAGCAGTTCGACGGCCGCCTGGGCCGAGGCGCACTTGATCTGCTCCTTGCAGCCGAAGCCCTGGACGATGGAACCCAGCATATCCAGCGACGTGGGCTGGTCGTCGATCAGAAGGACCGTGGTGTGCGCCAGATTGACCCGATCGCTCTTGGCCATGGCGTCAGAACAGCATCAGGTCGCCGGCGTCGGCGGTTGATTGCGGGCGATGCTCGCCGGCGGCGGGACGAAGGCGGCCGGCCATGTCGGCCAGCGACAGGCGGCTGACGGCCTCGGACGGGCTGGCGCCGCCGCCCAGCATGCGCAGGACGCCGGACAGAGCCTCGAGACGCTGGGTCAGGGCGTCCAGGGCCTGGGCCTGGGTCAGGGCGTTGGGACGTTCCTCGGGCGGGGCGCGGCGGACCAGATCGCTGACCAGGGCCTCGATCCCGTCGATGCCTTCGCGCACCAGCATCAGCTCGTCGGCGACTGCGGCCAGCAGATCGGCGTGTTCGGGAGGGGCGCTCATGCTCAGAACAGTTCCAGGGCGCCGGTATCGACCGGGGCCATGACGGGCACGGGTTTGGGGGCGACGACGTCGGTGACCGCGCGCTGCAGGGCGCGGCCGGTGACGGGCCAGTAGTGCAGGCGCCGACCGCCGTCGCCGCGCAGGCTGCCGCCCACGACGGGAATGCCTTCGTCGCGCAGGAATTTCTCGGCGAAGTCGGCGTTGCTGCGCCCGACGTCGCGCAGGCTGTCGAACATGCGGCCGCCGCCGAACAGCTTGGCCTCCAGCCGATCGCGACGGGCGCCGGCCTTGAGCATATCGTTGATCAGAAGCTCCATCGCATAGGCGCCGTAGCGACGCCCCGCGTCGGTGCCCGCGCCCGAGCCTTCGGGCAGCAGGAAGTGATTCATGCCGCCGACGCCCGCCAACGGATCACGCACGCACATGGCGACGCAGGACCCCAGGATGGTGCTGAGCACGACATTGGGATCGGACGTGATGAAGTGCTCGCCCTGACCGACGTGAACGCGTTTTTCGACCGTGTCCTTCAGGGCGGCGAAACTCATGTCAGGGGACCGAAAACGGCTTCCAGCTTGCCCTTCAGCTGGGCGACGGTGAAAGGCTTGACCAGGTAGTTGTTGACGCCGAACTGCACCGCACGTTGGACCAGCTCGCGGTCGGCGCGGCCCGTCAGCATGATGAAGGCGGTCTTGGAGGTGGGGGGATGGGCGCGAACGGCGCGCAGCAGGCCCAGACCGTCCAGGTTCGGCATATTGTAGTCGGAGATGATCAGGTGCGCGGGCTTGGACACGATCTCGCGCAAGGCGATTTCGCCGTCGGCGGCCTCGCGGATCTCGCGCACGCCGAGTTGTTGCAGGCTGGTGCGGACCAGCGAACGCATCGTCATCTGATCATCGACGACCAGGCAGTGAAGTGAGGCGGCGGCGGGCATAGGTTACGCTCCCGATTAGGCGACTGACCGCGCAGCCGGATCGGCGCACAGTTCGAGAATGGCGGGGGACAGGCGGTGCAACGGCAACTGCCGCTCCACGGCGCCGATTTCATGGGCGGCCTTGGGCATGCCGTAGACGACGCAAGTCGCCTCGTCCTGGCCCAGCGTGCGGCCGCCGGCCTGGCGCATCGTCAGCAGGCCCTTGGCGCCGTCACGGCCCATGCCGGTCAGGATAACGCCGGTCATCGGACGCTTCAGCCGGGCGACGGAGTCGAACATCACATCGACCGACGGGCGGTGGCCGTTGACGGGATCACTGGCGATCAGGCGGCAACGGGGCGTCAGGCCGCCGGACACCTCAAGATGGGTTGCGCCGCCGGGGGCCAGATAGATGTGGCCCGGCTTCAGCGGGGCGCCGTCCACCGCCTCAGTCACGGTCGGGGCGCAGACACGGTCCAGGCGGGCGGCGAAGCTGGCGGTGAAGGTCGCCGGCATATGCTGGGTGATGACGGTCGCCGGGCAATCCAGCGGGAAGCCGCTGAGCACGGTCAGCAGAGCCTCGACCCCCCCAGTGGACGAACCGATGGCGAGAATCTGTTGGGGGTCGGCGTGATAGGCGCGCGGCGCCTCGGCGGCGGCGGGCGTGTCGCCGCGGGCGCGGACGCGCGACCGGGCGGCGGTCTTCACCTTGCCGATCAGGTCGAGGAAGGCATCGACGCTGGCGACCGCCGGCTTGGCCACCGCGTCCACGGCGCCGATTTCCAGCGCGGCCAGGGTCACGTCCGTGCCCGCCGCCGTCAGGGTCGAGACCATGACCACCGGCATGGGCCGCAGCCGCATGATCTTTTCCAAGAACTCCAGCCCGTTCATATTGGGCATCTCGACATCCAGGGTGAGAACGTCGGGGTTCAGGGCCTTGATCGCGGCGCGCGCCTCGATGGGATCGGCGGCGGTGCCGACGACCTCGATCTCAGGGTCCGACTTCAGGGCGGCCGAGATCAGCCCGCGCATGGTCAGGCTGTCGTCGACGACGAGGACGCGGACGCGGCTCATGCAGACCCCAAGCGATAGGTGGTCAGGCCGGCGGTCTGGAGCTGGCTGGTCGCTGGGCCGGAGACTCGTTCTGAGTGACCTATGTAGAGGGTCGCGCCGGGGTTCATCAGCGGGGTGAACCGCTTCCACACCCGCTCCTGGGTCGCGTCGTCGAAGTAGATGACGACGTTGCGGCAGAAGATGACGTCGAACTTGCCCTTCATCGGCCAGTCGCCGATCAGGTTCAGCTCCTTGAAGCTGACCAGACGCTTCAGCTGCTGGCCCGCAACCCACTGGCCGCGATCGGCGCGGTCGAAATATTTGCGCCACAGGGTGACGGGCGCGGGCTCCAGCGCCTCTTCGGAATAGACGCCGTCATGGCCCTGGACGACCATGTTGGGATCGATGTCGGTGGCCAGGATACGCACATCCAGCTCGGCCGCCTCGGGCAGAGCCTGGAGCACGGTCAGGGCCATCGAATAGGGCTCCTGCCCGTTCGAGCAGGCCGCCGACCACAGACGGACCCGGCCGCCGGCGCGGGCGCGCGCCGCCAGTTCGGGCATGACCCGGTCGCGCAGGTCGTCGAAATGGTGCGGCTCGCGATAGAAGCGGGTGACGTTGGTGGTCAGGGCCGCCGTCATCTTCTGACGCTCGTCCACGCCGTCCACGCCCTCGACCAGGGCGCAGTAGTCGCGGAAGCTGGTCAGACCCAGGGTGCGCAAACGCTTGGCCAGGCGCGAATACACCAGCGCGGCCTTGCCCTCGTTCAGGGCGATGCCCGCGTGGGCGTGCAGCATCTGGGCTATATGGCGGAAATCCTCGGCGGTGAAGACGAACTCGCCTTCGACGATCGATCCCCGGCCGGCGGCGGCGGTCATGCGGCTTCGGCCTCGACTTGCGGCAGGATGTAATCCAGTTCGATCAGGCTGATCATGCGGCCGTCGATCGAGAAGATGCCCTTGACGAAGGTCTTGACCTGATCGCTGGCGACGTCGGGCGTCGGCTGGACCGAGGCCTCGCTCATCTGCAGGATGTCGGACACGGCGTCGACCAGCAGGCCGACCATCCGGCCGCCGATATGGGCGACCATGATGACGTGGCGCGCCGTCGGTTCCGAGGTCGTCAGGCCGAAGCGCGCGCCCAGATCGATGATCGGCAGGACCGTGCCGCGCAGGTTGATGACGCCCTTCATGTATCCCGGCGAACGGGGCAGAGGCGTCGCCGGCGTCCAGCCGCGGATTTCGCGCACCGACATGATGTCGACGCAGAATTCCTGACTGCCGATGCGGAAGGCGATCAGTTCACGCTGGAGATCTTTGGCTTCGGTCATGGTTCAGCTCGCGAGCTTGAAGTCGGGACGGACGGATTTGCGGCGCATGTCGGTGACC
>NZ_DAMBJX010000003.1:0-7362 GCF_032067225.1 Brevundimonas vesicularis
AAGAAGTCGCGGCGCGCACCTGGGCCGAGGTCGAGCGCGCCCGAGCGGAAAACGAGACCCGTGAGAGCGAACAGCGGTTCCGCGCCATCGCCGACACCGCGCCGGTGCTGATCTGGGTCACCAAACAGGATCGCACACGCGCCTTCGTGAACCGCGCCTATGTCGATTTCCACGGCTCGGACTATCAGACCGTCCTCAACCTGGATTGGCGAAGCGCGCTGCATCCCGAGGATCAGGCGCGCATCCTGGCGGAATCGATTAACGGGGAAGCGACGCGCGAGCCCTTTTCGATGGAGGCGCGCTATCGCCGTCACGATGGCGAATGGCGCTGGCTGAAGTCCTTCTCCCGTCCCCGTCTGGCGGGCCAGGAGGTCGTCGGCTTCGTGGGCGTGGCGTTCGACGTGACGGACATGCGTACGGCCCAGGCGCGCCTAGAAGAATCCGAGAACCGCTTCCGCACGGTCGCCGACAGCGCGCCCGCCCTGATCTGGATGAGCGACGACGCCGCGCAGATGGTGTTCGCCAACAGGCGTTATCGCACCTTCTTCGGCGTCGAGGCGGACGCGCATCTGCCCGACAGTTGGAGGCGACTGATCCATCCGGACGACGAGGGGGTCTTCGCCGCCGCCTTCATGCGCGCCTTCGAGGCCCGGGATCGGTTCGAGGCGCTGACGCGGATCAATCATCCAACGCTCGGCCCGCGCTGGCTGCGGACTGAAGGCGTGCCGCGCTTCGACGCCTCAGGCCTATTCCAGGGCTACGTCGGGGCCTGCCTTGATGTGACCGACGCCAAGCGGGCCGAAGACGACCTGAAACGCATCAATGAACTGCTGGAAGAACGGGTCGACGAGGCCCTGATCGAAAAGGCTCAGGCCGAGGCGCAACTGGTCCATGCCCAGCGGATGGAGGCGGTCGGGCGGCTCACCGGCGGGGTCGCGCACGACTTCAACAATCTGCTGACCGTCGTGATCGGGGCATTGGACATCATCCTGCGCAGCGAGGACGCGGCCAAGCGCAAGAAGCTGGGCGAGGCGGCGCTGGCGGCGGCGCGACGGGGTGAGAGCCTGACGCATCAGTTGCTGGCCTTCTCGCGTCGTCAGGCTCTGCGGCCCGAGCCGATCGATCTCAACGCCCTGATCCGCGAGAGCGAACCGCTGCTGCGTCGGGCCGTCGGCGAGGCCGTGGACTTCAAGGTCAAGCTGAAGCGCGGCGGCGCGCCCGCCAATGTCGATCCGGCCCAGTTCGAAGCCGCGCTGCTGAACCTGATCGTGAATGCGCGTGACGCCCTGGGCGATGTGACCGGGGCCAAGGGCCGCCAGGCCCGCATCACCGTGCAGACGCGGGCCTGCAACGTCGAGGCGGGACAGATCGCCGAACTGGCGGCGGGCGACTATGTCTGCGTCAGCGTCGCCGACAACGGTGAAGGCATGTCGCCGGACATCCGCGACCGGGTGTTCGAACCCTTCTTCACCACCAAGGGCGTCGGCAAGGGGACGGGCCTGGGGCTGAGCCAGGTCTATGGGTTCGCGCGCCAGTCAGGCGGCGGCGTCCAGATCATCTCCGAGCCGGGACGTGGGGCCGAGATCTGCATCTTCCTGCCGCCCCTGTCGGCAGACGACGCCGCGATGACGTCGAGCCTGGTCGCCGCCGATGGCGCCCCCTTGGTCGAGGGCGGGCGGATGTTGCTGGTGGAGGACGACGCCGGCGTCGCCGCCATCGCGCTCGAAATCCTGGAAGGTTTCGGGCTGGAGGTCGACTGGGCCGAGACGGGCGACGATGCGCTGAAGTTCCTTCAAGCCGACGACTTCGACCTGATGCTGACCGACGTTGTGATGCCCGGCGGCATGAGCGGAATCGATTTGGCGCGCGAGGCGGCGGCGCGCTGGCCGGATATGCGGATCGCCCTGACCTCGGGCTACGTCGGCGAGGACGTGGATGCGGTGCTGGCCGACACGGTCTGGCCGCTGCTGCGCAAACCCTATTCGTCGGACCAGTTGCGCGCCCTGCTGGAACGCCTCAGCGCCGCGACGACGAACTAACTAACAAGGGAACTGACGGCCAAAGAAAAACGCGCCGCAGCGATGCGACGCGTCGATCTGTTTGGAGCCGCAGCTGGATTTAGCGGCGGGCCTTGCGGGCGGCGTAACGCGCGTCGCGCTTGGCCTTCTGCTCTTCCTTGGTCAGTTGCTTGCGCGCCTTGCGGTCGGCGCGCTTTTCCGCGTCGATCTCTTCCTGGGCGGCGAGTTCGGCGGCCAGACGCGCGGCTTCCTTTTCAGCCTTTTCACGACGCTGCTCGGCCTTGGCCAGCTCGTGCTGCTGACGCAGGGCCTCTTTTTCGGCGGCGCGCTTTTCAGCCAGACGCTCGAACTCGGGATCGGGCGCGGCGGCCTTTGGCTTGAATTTGGCGAGCAGGGCCTTCTTGGCCTCTTGCTGGGCGGTAATGCGGTCGGAGAATCCGGTCTTCAGATCTTTCATGCGAAAGCGTCAGGGTTCCTTGTGAGCGACCAGGGCGGTCGTCGGGGGTCAGGCTGCGCCACGCACGGCCCGAAGCGGGGCGCACAAAGCCGATAAGCGCGCGAAAATCAAGGTTCGCAGCCCGCAAATCGGCCCAATGCGTCATTTGGAGCGTCGCGGCGGCGTGGCCGCAACACTTCGATCAGATAGGCGCCGCAGGCCTAATCGCAAGCGCGGCGATAAGAGCGTGCGTCGACCGAGGCGGTCTTAGTTCGGCTTTTGCGCTTGGCCGACAGCCGTCCCGGCCGCACCGCCCACGGCGGCGCCGACCGGGCCGCCGACGACCGCGCCGGCGATAGCACCGCTGGCAGCCTTCTGTTCGATGGTCGCGCCGCAGGCGGACAGGGCGAGCGCCGCCGCAGCGGCTGCGCTCAAGGTGATCATTTTAGTCATGGGCTTCTCTCCAAAGGCCACGCTTCGACGCGAACGCGTCATAGCGGTTCCTGGCTTGGGCTCTAGTTGCGCCGACAACCACCGCCATAATTCTAAACAGCTTTGTTCGCTCCAGTTAGCTTGCTGCGATGCAGCATATTTAGATATGACAAGTTCAACTGTTGATGGATACAGTATTCGGCCTATAGATTTATCCAGTCTTGCCGTTTTGCAGCCACACGGGTCGCCGCGACTGAAAAATACCTACCGAATCCGATGCGTTAACCATCGGATTGCGAATCGAACACATTGAGGCCATAAAAGGCTGGCTAAAGGCCCGTCCTCGACGCCCGGGCCACTGAGCCGAGCGCCGGAATTTGCAGGCTGGACCGCGACCGCAATGGGTCGCCTCGCCGGCAAGACTACCCCGGGGGCCGCGTTTCTCGCCCTGCTGAACAGGACTACCTCGTTGTCGCATTCTTCGCAGACGCGCGCCATTTTGCGCGCCGATCGTGTGGCCAAGATCAAGCCCATGACGGCTGCTGCAGCCTTTGGCGGTCTGTTGGGACTGGCGATCGGATGCGCCTATCTGGGCGGCACGACGGCGCGCGCGACGACGCTGCGCGCCCAAGCCGAACGGATTCAAGGCGCCACCGCCGCCGGTTTCACGGAAGAAGCCCTCGCCGCCGCCGCCGGCGGCCTCGACGCCAGCGCCCTGACCATCGCGCGTCGACACGATCCCTACACCAGCGCGGGCTCCGCCCAGCGCGATCGCCAGGCCGAACTGCTGGCCGCCCGTCTCGAACAACTTCGCGCGCCCGGCGACCCCAACCTTCGCCGCGCCAGCCTGACCGCACCGACCGCCGCGCCCGCCTTCCGCGTCGCCAACGCCCTGGACGCCAGCCGCGATCTCGATTGCCTGACCCAAGCCGTCTATTATGAGGCCCGTGGCGAAGGCGCCGACGGCATGAAGGCCGTGGCCCAGGTCGTCCTGAACCGCGTTCGCCACCCCGCCTTCCCCAAGACCGTCTGCGGCGTCGTCTTCCAGGGCGCAGCGCGCAGCACCGGTTGCCAATTCTCCTTCACCTGCTCCGGCGCGATGCGCGGCCGCGTCAACCAGGCCGCCTGGAACCGCGCCAGGACCGTGGCCTCGAACGCCATGTCGGGGTCGGTCTTCTCGCGCGTCGGCAATGCGACCCATTTCCACACCACAGCCGTGACGCCGGGTTGGCGTTCGTCGCTGGTGCAGGTCAGCCAGGTCGGCAGCCATCTGTTCTATCGCTTCGGCGGCCGCTCAAGCACCGGCGGGACCTTTACCTACGCCGCACGCCGCGCGGCGCCGGCGGACCAGCCGCGCCTGATCCAGGCCGGCCTCAACCCGGTCGAAACCGCGCGTCAGGCCGGACAGGCGGTCGCCTATTCGATGGTGCTGGCGCAGGAAGGTCGCGCCCTGCCCGCGCCGACGGCGCAATCGACGACGCCTTCACCCGCCGCCACGCGCGCCGCCGCGCCACAACCGGCTTCTCGCCCCGCGCGGTCGAACGAAACCTCGGCCAAGACCGACGTCGCCGAAACGGCCTCTAGCCCCGCTTGATCGGCGGAGGCCTGCAAGCCGTCAGAGCGCGTCCAGGCCGATATCCAAAACGGGCGCCGAATGGGTCAGGGCGCCGACCGAGATGACGTCCACGCCCGTCTCGGCGATGCCGCGCACCGTCGTCAGATCGACCCCGCCCGAGGCCTCCAGCACGATCCGCCCGGCGACGCGCGCTACGGCGGCGCGCAGGTCGTCGAGGCTGAAGTTGTCCAGCATGATGACATCGGGCGCCGCGCCCTCGTCGATCAGGGCCAATACGGCGCCCAGTTGATCCAGCCCATCGACCTCGACCTCGACCTTCATCAAATGCGGGGCGAAGGCCTTGGCCCGCCGCACCGCCTCGGCGACGCCGCCACAGACAGCGACGTGGTTGTCCTTGATCAGGATGGCGTCATCCAGGCCGAAGCGATGGTTGATCCCGCCACCGCAGGCCACGGCGTGTTTCTCCAGCGCGCGCAGCCCCGGCGTAGTCTTGCGCGTATCCGCGATCCGCGCCTTGGTCCCGGCGACGGCTTCGACATAGGTGCGCGTCAAGGTCGCCACCCCGCTGAGCCGTCCGACCAGATTGAGCGCCGTCCGCTCGGCCGAGAGGAAGGCGCGCGCGTCAGCCTCGACAACAGCCAGCACGGCGCCCGCGTCAAAGGCGTCGCCGTCCCTCAGCCGCAAATCGACCGAGGCCTTGGGGTCCATGGCCAGCACGGCCAAGCGCACGCAGTCGATGCCGGCCAGCACGCCGGGTTTCCTGGCCGCAAATGCCGCCTTCATCCGCGCACCCTCAGGGATGCAGGCCATGGCGGTCACGTCGCCCGCCCGGCCCAGATCCTCGGCCAGGGCCATACGGACGACGGGTTCGATCAGGACATCGGGAAGTCGTCTCATTCCGCCGCCTCCAACGCCGCCGGGTATGGCATCCGCACACGCGTATGCACAGCGACCCCGTCCGTCTGCGGATAGTCCGACCGGTAGTGCCCGCCCCGGCTCTCATGCCGGTCCAGCGCCGCCTGAGCGATGAGCCGCGCCGCCAACAGAACGGCCGCCGGCCCGTACTGGCTCTCCAGCCGGTCGATCAGGGCGATCAGGCCCGACAGCCCCTCTGCATCACGCACCACACCCGTATGCGCCGTCATTGCGGTCCGCAGTTCGGCCATCGCTGCATCCGGCAAATCAGGCGAAATATCAGCCGTCAAGGCGCGGCCGCCCCCGACTTCCCGGGCCGCCGACATGCCCGCGCGCCGACCGAACGCCGCCGCTTCCAGCAGGGAGTTGGACGCTAGCCGGTTGGCGCCGTGAACGCCGGTCGCCGCGCACTCTCCGACCGCATAAAGGCCCGCAACCGTCGTGCGGCCGTCTGCATCGGCGGCGATCCCGCCCATGTGATAGTGGCACGCCGCCATCACTGGGATCGGGCTGATACGCGGGTCCAGACCAGCGCGCATGCAGGCGGCGAAGACGGCGGGAAACGCGTGAGGAAACTCGCCCCCGATCGCTGCCCGCGCATCCAGAAAGGCCCCTCGCCCGTCGGCGCGCGCCGCATGGACCGCCCGCGCCACCACGTCGCGCGGTTTCAGATCGGCGTCGTCCGCCTCGCCCAATAGAAAGCGCCCCTGACCATCGATCAGCCGCGCGCCCTCGCCCCGCAAAGCCTCGGTCGCCAGCGGCGTGGGGTCCAGTCCCACGTCGATAGCCGTGGGGTGGAATTGTACGAACTCGGGATCGAGGATTTCCGCGCCGGCGCGCGCGGCAAGGGCCATCCCCTCGCCCTTCAACGCCGCTGGGGTCGTGGTCGCTGCGAACAGACCGCCCGCCCCGCCCGTGGCCAACACCACCGCCGTCGCCGTGATCTCGACCAGGCGGTCGCCGCGCACGACCACCGCCCCGACCACTCGACCGTCGGCGTCCTGTGGCAGGGCCTTCAGCCGCGCGTCGTCCCAAACCTCGATCAGCTTTTCAGCTCGCACCGCCGCAACGACGGCCGACAGGATGGCTCGACCAGCGCCGTCGCCGCCGACCCGCGCCACGCGGGGAATGGAATGGGCCGCCTCCAGGCTGACGACGAAGCCGCCGTCCGCATCCCGGTCGAACGGCGCGCCCAGGGACGCCAGCCACTCGACCGTCTCGCGCCCGGCGTCGGTCAGGGCGCGCGCTGCGACCGGCTCGACCAGACCCGCGCCCGCCGCCTCCGTATCCTTGGCGTGCAATGCGGCCGAATCCTGCGCCGTCAGCGCCGCCGCCATCCCGCCCTGCGCCCAGGCGGACGAACAGGCGTTCAGCAAGGGTTCGGGCGTCACGACGAGCACCTTCGCGCCGGTCTTGGCCGCCTCCAGCGCGGCCGACAGCCCCGCCAGGCCCGCCCCGACGATCAGAGGTCCGTGATGCCGAGTTCGGTTCACCGTCCAAAGCCCAGGTAGTTGAGGCCCAACTGCACTGCGCCGGACGGATCGCCCCCCGTCATCGGCATCAGGGCGCCGACGGCCGCCGCCGCGCACACCGCCAGGGTTAGCAGATAGAGCGCCAGGCTCTTGCCCGCCTCGGGCCAGCTCAGCGTGCCCCAGGCCGCGCGCCAGACGCCACGCTTCAAATGGCTGAACACCGATAGAGCCAGAAAGGCGGCCAGAATGAACCGCCCGGTCGTCAGCCCCCACCAGACCACCGCCACGCCGATCACCAGCAGCACGATCTGCTCCAGACGCGGATGCACACGCGTCAGCACCGGGCCCAGAGCCTTGGACCCATCCAGAGGCGGCGCCGGCACGAGGTTCACCAGATTGAGCATGGCGATGAAGAAGGCGCCCATCAGCCACTCTCCCTGCCCCAGAACCATCCAGACCCCGACGAACGGGATCATCGCCAGCAGGCCGAAGGCCGGTCCGGCCAACGACACC
>NZ_DAMBJX010000003.1:7372-49687 GCF_032067225.1 Brevundimonas vesicularis
CACCAGAACCCCGTCCCACTCACTTTTTGGCTCACGCCGCGCCTTGGCCAAGCCGCCAAGGAAGGGGATGATGTAGATGCGGGCCGGCCCCATGCCCAGCTTGTTCATCGCCAGGGCGTGGCCCGCCTCATGGACGAACAGGCCGATCAGCACCGCGCCCGCCACGATGGCGCTGCCCGTGATCCACCACAGGAAGCCGCCCATCAGCGCTGTGGACAGCATCGCCCACACCAGGCTCTGGTCCTTCTCGACCGGCGCTTCGACTGCGGGCGCCGGCGCGGTTTCACGGGCTGGTGTTGTTTCGGGCTTGGCGTCCCAAGGTCCCGGCGTGCGGGCCGGCGTGCGGCCAGGCGTCTGATCTGTGGTGTCTGTGTTGCTCATGGCGTCCAGATGCGCGCGGACGACCGTCCCGTCGCCGGGACCGATCGCCGCGTCACGCTCAGATCAGCTCCACATCGACATGATGCCGGGCTTTGACCAGGTCGTAGCGCGCGGGAACGGCGGGCGGCGGCAGTTCGATCATTCGCTGCACCGCCAAGCGTCCACGTTCGATCATGTCGGCCGGCACCGTAACCTCGAACTGCATGTTCAGCAGGCAGTCGTGGATGTTCTGCAGTGTGATCCGCTTCATGTGCGGGCACAGGTTACACGGGCCGATGAACTGCACGCCCGGCACGTCGCCGGCCACGTTCGAGGCCATCGAACATTCGGTGATCATGACCACCTGTTTGGGCCGGCGCGCCTCGACATAGTCAGTCATCGCCGCCGTCGAACCGGCGAAGTCCGCCGCCGCCAGCACGTCTTCCGGGCATTCGGGGTGGGCCAGGATTTCGGCGCCCGGATAGGCGGCGCGCATCTCGGCGATGTCGTCCACCGTGAACCGCTCATGCACCTCGCAGCGGCCTTTCCAGGCGATGATGCCAACCGTCGTCTGGGCCGCGACATTGCGCGCCAGGAACTCGTCGGGGATCAGGATGACGCGGTCCACGCCCCATTCCCTGGCCGCCCATTCCACCACCTGAACGGCGTTGGCGCTGGTGCAGCAGATGTCGGTTTCGGCCTTCACATCGGCCGTCGTGTTCACATAGGTCACGACCGGCAGACCCGGATAGCGCTGCTTGATCAGCCGCACATCCGCCCCCGTGATCGACGACGCCAGCGAGCATCCGGCGCGCAGGTCGGGGATCAGCACGGTCTTTTCCGGCGACAGAATCTTGGACGTCTCGGCCATGAAGTGGACGCCCGCCTGGACGATCACCTTGGCGTCCGACCGCGCGGCCTCCTTGGCCAGGCCCAGGCTGTCGCCGACATAGTCGCCGACCCCGTGGAAGATCTCGGGCGTCATATAGTTGTGGGCCAGGATTACGGCGTCGCGCTCGCGCTTCAGCCGGTTGATCTCGCTGATCAGGCGCGCCTGTTCGGGCCACTCCAAAGGCGTGACGTGGTCCTTGACCTTGGCCCACACCCCGGCGGTTTCCCGCGCCAGCTCTTTCGTCAGACCAAAGGCGCCGTCAGCCATGATCATCTCCATACCCTTATGCTCACATTTAGCATAAGCACGCGCAATGTAGGCCTATGCGGGCGCTGTGCAAGAGGAAATGCATGCCGCCTCCTATCCGCCACCGAAGACAAAGATTTGCAAAAACCGTTCCCATTTCGGCGAATATCGCCTAGACGGCAGCCCACTTCTTTGCTTCCAAGCGCCTATCCGCAGCATTTCCATGCAGGACACCATCCGCCGCATCCTCACCGCCCGCGTCTATGACGTGGCGGAGGAAACGCCCCTCGACCCGCTGCGCCGCCTGTCGGCCCGGCTCGACCGGCCCGTCCTGCTGAAGCGCGAGGACTTGCAGCCGGTCTTTTCGTTCAAGATCCGCGGCGCCTACAACAAGATCGCCGGCCTGTCGGAGGACGAACTGTCCAGGGGCGTCATCTGCGCCTCGGCCGGCAATCACGCGCAGGGAGTGGCCCTGGCGGCCGCACGTCGCGACATTCCCGCCACCATCGTAATGCCCACCACCACCCCCGGCATAAAGGTCGCGGCCGTCCGCGCCCTGGGCGGCGAAGTGGTTCTGCGTGGCGACAGCTTCGACGAAGCCTACGCCCACGCCCGTGATCTGGAGGGCCGGACCGGCGCGGCGTTCATCCATCCCTTCGACGACCCCGACGTCATCGCGGGCCAGGGCACGGTGGGCCTAGAGATCGCCCGGCAGCACGCTGACCCGATCGAAGCCATCTTCGTGCCCATCGGCGGCGGGGGCTTGGCGGCCGGCGTCGCGGCGATCGTCAAATTCCTGCGGCCCGAGACCCGAATCATCGGCGTCGAACCGGTGGATGCCCCGACCATGAAGACCGCCATCGACGCGGGTGAGGTCGTGACCCTGAACGAGGTCGGCCTGTTCGCCGACGGCGTCGCCGTGCGGCGAGCGGGAACCGAGACCTTCCGCCTCTGCAAGGATTTGCTGGACGAGATCGTGTTGGTGGACACCGACGCCATCTGCGCCGCGATCAAGGACATCTTCGACGACAGCCGCGCCATCGCCGAGCCCTCGGGCGCCGTGGCATTGGCGGGGCTGAAGGCTTGGGCCGCCGCCCACCCCGGAAGCGGCAGTCTGATCGCCATCAACTCGGGCGCCAATCTGAACTTCGACCGGTTGCGCCACGTCGCCGAACGGGCCGAGATCGGAGAGGGTGCCGAGGCGCTGCTGGCCGTGGCGATGAAGGACGACCGCGACGACTACCGTCGATTCCTGGACAGTCTGGACGGTCGTTCGGTCACCGAGTTCAACTATCGCTGGTCCGGCGACGGGCAGGCGCAAATCTTCGTCGGCGTGGCCCTGCGAAACGGTCCGCACGAGCGCGACGACCTGATCGCGGCCCTGCGTTCGGGCGGCTACGCCGTCGAGGACATGAGCGACAATGAGACCGCCAAGCTGCATGTCCGCTACATGGTCGGCGGCCGCACTGTCGGCCTGCTCCACGAACGCATCCTGCGCTTCCAGTTCCCCGAACGCCCCGGCGCCTTCCTGCGGTTCCTGAACAGCCTCCAGCCCGCCTGGGCCCTGACGCTGTTTCACTATCGCAACCACGGCGACGACGTCGGCCGGGTGCTGGCGGGCATCAGCGTACCGCCCCGGGAACAGGGCCAACTGACCGCCGCCCTGGCCGATCTGGGCTACCCTTACGTCGATGAGACCGCCAATCCGGCGTGCCGGCTGTTTCTGGACGGCGCATGACTACGTAGCGCCGCCTTAACGGGGTGTTTGGGGAACGGGGCGCATAAGCGCGGGCCTACGGAGCCCGTCATGTCTGCGTTCAATCGCCTGTCCATCGCCCTGAAGCTCGCCGTCGTGGCGGGGCTCGCCATCGGCGCCTTGATGATCGTCGCGGCCATCGGCGTGACGGCCTATTCCGGCGCGATCGTCCGCGACATGGCGGGCCGGTACGCCGAAAGCGCTGCGCAAGAGGCCTCGCAAGAAATCCGCAACGAGATCGTCTCGGCGGGCACGGGCGCCAAAACCCTGGCGGCAACCCTGGGCGCCGCACGACAGACGGGCCTGACCGACCGCGCCGCTTATATGGCCCTGGTCAAGCCAAACGCCGAAGCGACCGATCAGGTCATGGGCGCCTGGTTCATGGCCGCCCCTGACGCCGTCGGCGCCGACGCCGCCCACATTGGTGATGCGGCGACCAGTTCGAACGTCAACGGACGACTTTCAGTCTATTGGGTGCGCCGCGACGGCCAGATTTCCCTGGAACCTGAGGCAGACGGCTCGGACTTCGAACAGGCCTATTACACCGAGCCGATGGCCAGCGGCGCGCCGGTCGTGGTCGAACCGTACGAAGAGAACATTGGCGGCGGCAAGGTCGCGATGACCTCGGTCGCCTATCCGGTGCACGCCAACGGCCGCATCATCGGCGTCGCGGGCCTGGATATCACCTTGGCCAACCTGTCGCAGCGTCTGGCGGCGATGAAACCGCTGGGCACGGGCCGCGTGACCTTGGTGTCGAACAAGGGCGTCTGGGTCGCCCATCCGGACGCCGCAGTGCGAGGTCAAGCCTATGCGGACGCTGGCGCGGACATCGTGCGCAACGTCATCGCCAAACGCCAAGCCCAGGCGGTCGAGGGCGTCAGCGTGAACGGCGAGCCGGTTCGACGTCTGGTCCAGCCCGTGATCCTGCCCGGCCAAAAGGCGACCTGGGCCGTCGTGCTGGACATCCCCGTCAAGACGATCGAGGGCCCGGCGCGGCAGTTGGCCTTGATGCTTCTGGTCGGCGGCGTTCTGATCATCGCCGCCATCATCGTCGCCCTTCTGATCACCAGTGACCGTCTGATCCGACGCCCACTGGCGCGTCTGACGGCCGATGTGCAGACCATGAGCGATGGACGCTATGACATCCCCGTGGCCGGCGCGGACAAGGCCGACGAACTGGGCCAGATTGCGCGGGCGCTCGAAGGGTTCAGGATCGAGCTTGCGGACGGTCTGACCCGTCGCGACCAGCAACAGCGCGAACGTGCGGCCGCCGAGACAGATCGTCGCCGGCACGCCGAAGAGACCGAGCTTTTCGCCGCCTCGCAAACCCGCGCCGTCGAGACTTTGGGCGAAGGTCTGTCGCGCCTCGCCGCCGGCGAACTGGCTTGGCGGATGCCGGAGGCGGGCTTCACCGCCGACACGCGTCGCATCCCGGAAGATTACAACGCCGCCCTGCACCAACTGCACACGACGATGACCGGCATCTGGACCACGGCTCAGTCGATGCGCGGCGGATGCCAGGACATCGCCGCCGCCGCCGACAGCCTGTCGCGCCGGACCGAACAGCAGGCCGCCGGTCTGGAGCAGACCGCCGCCGCGCTGGATGAGCTGACGCAGACGGTGCGCAGCAGCGCCGAAAACGCCGAGCGCGCCCGAGACATCACTCAGGCCGCTCAGGCAGCGGCCGATAAGGGCGAGGCGGTTGTGCAGGACGCAATCGGCGCCATGTCGGAGATCGAGCAATCCTCGACCCAGATCAACCAGATCGTCGGCGTCATCGACGAGATCGCCTTCCAGACCAGCCTGCTGGCCCTGAACGCCGGCGTCGAGGCCGCCCGGGCCGGGGAAGCCGGACGCGGTTTCGCCGTCGTCGCATCCGAGGTGCGGGGCCTGGCCGAACGGTCAGCCAGCGCCGCAAAAGAGATCAAGGCGCTGATCGCCCTGTCGCAAAGCAATGTGCAGCGCGGATCCGACCAGGTGTCGCTGACGCGCGACAGCCTCAGCGCCATCGCTGTCCAAGTGGCGGAGGCTAACGCCCTGGTTCGCTCCATCGCCGCCGCGACGCGCGAACAGTCGGTCGGCATCGGCGAGATCAATATGGCGATCAATCAGATGGACCAGTTCACGCAGCAGAACGCCGCCATGGTCGAGGAATCCACAGCCGCCAGCCACGCCCTGACGAACGAGGCCGGCGAACTGGAGGGTCTGATCAGCCGCTTCGACCTGGGTCAGGCGGCGCAGTCGAGACGCGCCGCCTGATCAAGCGACGGGCGCCACATTAGAGCGCGTCTGACAATCTTCACGCCTTGTCGATGGCGGCGGCGATCTGATCGCTGGAATGGCCGGTCAGATCCTTGGCGATCTCGCCGACCAGCTTGGCTTGAAGGTCCTTGTGCCAATGCTTGCGCAGTTCGCCGAGCGTCTTGGGCGCTGCGATCACGAGCAGTTCGTCGATCTTATTGGTGACCGACCATTTGTTCAGCACCTCGGCGACGCCCATGGCGAAACCGTCCTCGGCCTGGGTGTCATTGTCCGGGTTGGCTTCATTGGATCGGCGGCCGGCCGAACCCGAAACCCGATCCGCGATGGCCGGGGTTTCCAGCGGCGTCAGCTTGATGTCCGAAGCGTTCGTATTCTTGAACAGGGCCAGCTTCTCGCCATCGACCACCGCCACCAGCGCGCCATTGGAAAGTTTCATCGTCGATACTCCAGTCTGTAGGGATCGAGACAACGAACCGGGACGCAGGCCGTTGCCTCGCGCCGCCGATCCCATAGTGTCGCGCGACAAAACCGCCGGGAGATGAACCATGCCTGACGTCCTGCCGCTGGACCGCCGCCGCCTGATGGCCCTGGGCGCGTCAAGCGCCGCGGCTGCCATCCTGCCGGGGTGCGCGACCATGACGGCTGCGTCGCCGCGCCAGTTGATATGGACCTTCGATCGCCTGACCGACATCGGGGGGATCGAAACCCGCGTCGAGGGCGCGCCGAGCCTGATCGACAGTCCGTTTGGCCGAGCGGTTCAGTTCGACGGCGTGGACGACGCCCTGTTCATAGATCAGCATCCGCTGGCCGGGGCCGAAACCTTCACCTTCGAGGCCCTGTTCCGACCCGACGGCGGCGCCTTCGAACAGCGCTGGTTTCATCTCGCCGAAGAGGCGCCGGCCGATCAGCCGCCGTCGCAGACACGCTTCCTGTTCGAGATCCGCGTGGTTCAGGACCGTTGGTACCTGGACGCCTTCACGCGCGGCCCCGGTTACAACCACACCCTGATCTTTCCCGAGCGGCTCCATCCGTGCAGACAGTGGTTCCACGTCGCGCAAACCTTCGACGGCGTCCTGTACCGGGCCTATGTCGACGGCGTTCTGCAGGGCGAACACCCGGTGCCGTTCACGCCGCAAGGGCCAGGCCGCGCCTCGGTCGGCTGCCGCATCAACCGCGTGAACTACTTCAAGGGCGCGGTGCATCAGGCCCGCTTCACCCACGCCGCCCTGCCGCCCGAACGGTTCACGCGGGGCTAAAGCAGCCGGCCGCCCGTTTCATGCGCCAACAGCCAGCGTTTGCGCTCAAGCCCGCCCGCATAGCCGGTCAACGTTCCATTTGCTCCGATCACGCGGTGGCAGGGCACGATGACGCCGACCGGATTGGCGCCGTTGGCCAGGCCCACGGCGCGGACGGCCTTTGGCGCGCCGATGGCCGCAGCGAGCTGACCGTAGGTGCGGGTCTCGCCGGTCGGAATGTCGCGCAAGGCCTTCCACACCGCGCGTTGGAAATCCGTGCCGCCGGTGCGGACCGTGATGGCGTCGAAGGCGGTCAGGTCGCCGCCGAACCAGGCCTCGACCGCCCGACGGATCGTCTCCGGCGCGCGGCCTTCGGTCAGTACGACCTCACCGTAGTGGCGGCGCAGCAGCAAGCGCAGACGGGCTTCATAGTCGTGGAAGTCCAATGCCCGCACCGCGCCGTCGGCGTCGGTGACGACCAGCACCTCGCCGACGGGGGACGGGATGCGATCCAGGATCAGATGCATGTCAGGCTGCTTGGTCATCTCGCCGCTCCTCGCTCAGGGCCCAGTAGAGTGCGCCATAGGCCCGCCACGGCCGCCACGGCTCGGCGCGCGCCAGCAGCGCGGCGTCTGTCGTCGTCAGCCGGTCGCTGGGCGCATCCGCACCGGCATCGATCCAGTCGCCCGCAAGCCGCAACCCCGGCCTGGCCGTGATTGCCGCGCGCAAAACGGGGTCGGCCGACAGGTCGCGCGTGATCGCCTCGGGATCGGCGGCGAGATCGAACACCCGTCGAAGCCGCGACAGCACGCCCGACAATGCTTTCAGATTGTCGATCCGCGCCTCGATCGCCGCCTTGCCCGGTTGGGCGGGGCGCACCGTCACCGCACCCTCCGTGCCATCCACGTCGGGGCGCAGCCGCCGGGTCCATGTCCCATCGACAACCGTCTCGCCCGCGACGCCGCGCGTCGCCAAGGTCGTCATCATGGCGTCCCAGTCGTAAGGCGGGCGATAGGACAGTCCGATCTTGATCACCCCGCCCGCTTCGGCCTCGACCTTGCGACGCCGCAGGTCGGACGGTGCGCGCCCATACAGGGCCTGAAACGTCTCATTGAATCGTCGTACGCTGCCGAAACCCGACGCCATCGCCACCTCGGCCATCGACAGGGCGCTCTCGTGGATCAACTGTTTGGCCAACAGCACGCGCCGCGTCTGGGCCACGCTGACCGGGGCCGCGCCCAGATGCTGGCGGAACAGGCGGCGCAGCTGCCGCTCGCCCATGCCCAGCCGTGTCGCCAAAGCGTCCGTGTCGCCGGCATCCAATCCCCCCGCCTCGATCAGGGCCAGGGCCCGGCTGACAGTGTTGGACGTGCCGCGCCAGGCGCCCATTTCCGGCGCCGTCTCGGGCCTGCACCGCAGACAGGCCCGCAAGCCAGCCGCCTCGGCCGCTGCTGCGCTGGGGTGAAAGACTACATTCTCGCGTTTCGGCGTCCGCGCCGGGCAGACCGGCCGGCAGTAGATCCCCGTCGAGGTCACGCCGGTGAAGAAACGCCCGTCGAAACGGGCGTCCCGCGCCACGACGGCGCGCCAGCAGGCCTCCTGATCCAACAGCTGATCCATGCCCGCAGGATGCGCCGCCCGCCCGAGGATGTCTCGCGGTTTTCGGACATGGATCGGATCAGTCTCTCAGGAAGAACAAGGCCTCCACCGTCGTGTCCAGGGCCCGGGCGAGTTCCAGGGCCAAGACGGTCGAGGGCACGAAGACGCCGTTCTCGACCGTGTTGATGGTCTTGCGCGAGACGCTGGCCTTGTCGGCCAGCCCCTGCTGCGTCAGGCCTGCGGCGGTGCGCGCCTCCTTCAGCCGCGAGCCGAGCCTGGGATCACCCATCGCGACCGGCCTCGCGATCCAGCCAGGCGAACCGTAGGCCCGCCGACGCCCCGCCCAGCGCCAGGACATACGGCAGAGCCAGCACGCCATAGTCTGCGCGCCATAGACCCAGACCCAGCGCCACGGTCACTCCGCCCATCAGCACGACAAAGGCCAGGATCATTGATCGCGCCCGCAGAACCTGCGTCAGCTCGTCTTCCATCAAGCGGCGGTTCTTCTGCGCGTTCCAATCCCAGCCCATGACGAGCACAGGGATCAGCCAGCCGTACAGAACCGGCAGCAAGATCTGCACATAGGCGCCCAGGTTGTGGTCGCCGCCCAGGACCCTCTGCATGGCCAGATGCGCCTGAGCCATGAAGAGCAGCAGCACCAACGGATAGAGGACCAGCTGTTGCGTACGCCCCCGCTGCAGCTTTTCGCGGCGTGCGCCGTCACGGCTTTCCGCCACATCGATCGGCTGTCCGGGGCGGCCGCACCAGGCCATCATGGCGCCGATGAGCATCAGCCCCAAACCAAAGCCGGCCGCCACGCCCGCCGTCGTCGCTTGGTCGCCCTCTGTTCCATGCATGAGGGCGAAACCCGCTCCGCCTGCCAGGGCGGCGGCGCCGATGACGAGCATGGCGACGCCGCCCCACCAGTATCGACGCCGGCTCGACTGCACCCGCATAACAGCGGCGTTTTCGTCCTTGTTCACGACTTCCTCCTGAAGTAACCTTGAGGTGACATATCACCTATAGGTTACACGCCGTCAAGAGGAGATGTCGCCTTATCGACCGACGACCAGTCGCGCCGCCGCCCGGATGACCCGCACCACCTCTGCGGCGAAGGCCCAGACGACCACGACCATCAGGATCGTCGCCACCCCGCCCACATCGTCGCCAGAGCGGCCGATCAGAACCCGAATCCGATCCACGAAATCGGTGGCGCTGCCGACCCAGATCAGCGGCGACAGCGCCGACCAGAACCAGACCCACTGCAGGCCCCAGGCGGCGGCGACACCGAACGCCAGGTCGCCCAGCGCCGTCACCCGCATATTTCCGCCCGACGCCGCCCGGATCAGATCGAAGCCGATGCGGCAGGCGACGAACAGGGCCACCGGCCAATAGGCGACCCGCACCATGTCAGCCAAGATGCGCCCGTAATCGACGCCGTCGACGACTCCGGCCAGCTCCTCCGGCCGGATCGGCGCGGCCTGCAACAGGCCCGTCCACCACAGCAGCACCACGGTCCAGCCGATGGCGCTGGCCACCGCACGCGCCACGGGCGACATCTCGGCGCTCTTACGCACGGCTTGGCCCGACTTTGAGGCCCCTTCGCCGCCCCTGGTGAACCATTCGCTCTTGGCGATCCGTTGGGTCGTCCACTGCTCAGCGTCGAAATCGCCGCCCAGTTCGAACAGGCCCAGATCCTTGACGCGCCATTTGGCGATGAAGTCCGGCTTCTTCGACTGACGCTCCAGCACGAAGCCGACGGCGGTGAGCAGGCCGACAACCGTGATCGCGCCGCTGATCAGGCTGGAGATCCCCTGCCCGATCGCCTGGCCCACATAGACGTCGCCGACCAGGACCCGCACGGCCAGGCCGATCAGGGTGACGGCCGCCATCACCGTCAGCCCGACCTTCAGCCCGAACATCCACCACGGATAAAGCTCAGGCCCGATCAAGGCGTGCGGTCCTGGGCGATAGCGCGCCGCCACGGTCAGCGGATGACCGACCTCGCGTAGCAGGGCTTCGACCTCGTCGTCGGTCGGCGCCCGGCCCAGATGCGCCTCCAGCGCCTCCAGACGCCCCATGATCTCGTCGCGCAGCTCGGCGACGATGTCGTCACGGTTGTCCTTCGGCAGCTGGGCCGCCACGGCCTTCAGATAACGCTCGACCAGGTCCATGCCGGTCTCTCCCTCTTTCCCGATGTTCACAGCATCTTCTCCAGCGAGGCCGACAGGCCGCGCCATTCCACGGCGAGCCGTTCCAGCATCGCCTCCCCGCGCGACGACAGGCGGTAGAACCGCTTCTTGCGCCGCTCCTCCTCGCGCCATTCGCTGTCCAGCAGCCCCTGGCTCTCCAGCCGGCGCAGCAGCGGATAGAGGGTGCTCTCCTCCATCTCGACCCCGACCTCGCCCAAGGCGACCCGCAGCGAATAGCCGTATTGCTCGCGCCTGAGACTGGCCAGCACGGCGAGGATCAATGACCCCCGCCGAAGCTCCAGCCGCAGGCTCTCGAACAGCAGCGCCTCGTCGTTCTCGCTCACCCACCACCTCCGTACGCCACATAGTGTGTGACACACAGTGTATGGGACATACTGTGCGAGGGAGTCAAGCTGAACCGACCGCAACCCAGCGCAACTCAGCGCGCTATGGCGAGACACGCCCTCACGCACTAAGTTCTGTTCATGAACCGTTCTTCGACGCCGAAGCCCGCCGCCGCCAAGCCGGCCAAGCCCGTTCACGTCCCAAATCCGGGGGTGCAGGAGGCGGCGGCCGCCTTTATCCGCGATACGGGCAAGATGCCGATGTTCGCCCCGGTCGCCGGGCCGCGCCTGACGCCGGAGGAGCCGGTCGCCGCGCCCGCCGACTGGGTGCCGCACCGCCCCTCGCACGAGGGCAAGAAAAAGGGCGGCCGCTTCCGGCTGGAGACCAAATACACGCCCGCCGGCGACCAACCCGCCGCCATCGCCGAACTGGTGGCCCAGGCCCAAGCCGGGGACCGCGACCAAGTCCTGCTGGGCGTCACCGGCTCGGGCAAGACCTTCACCATGGCCAAGGTGATTGAGGAAACCCAACGCCCCGCCCTGATCCTGGCGCCGAACAAGACGCTGGCGGCCCAACTCTATTCCGAATTCAAGTCGTTCTTTCCCGACAACGCAGTCGAATACTTCGTCAGCTACTACGACTACTACCAGCCAGAAGCTTATGTTCCGCGTACGGATACGTACATTGAGAAGGACTCAAGCATCAATGAGCAGATCGACCGGATGCGGCACTCTGCGACGCGGGCTATACTGGAACGGGAAGACGTCATCGTGGTGGCGTCGGTGTCCTGCATCTACGGCATTGGGTCGGTTGAGACCTATACGGCGATGACGTTCACGCTGAAGGTGGGGGATCAGATCGACGAGGCGAAGCTGCGGGCGGATTTGATTGCGCTGCAGTACAAGCGCAACGATCTGAACTTCGACCGGGGCATGTTCAGGAAGCGGGGCGACGTGATCGAAATCTTCCCGGTCCACCTGGAAGACCGGGCGTGGCGCATCAGCCTGTTCGGGGACGAGCTGGAGGCGATCCAGGAGTTCGATCCGCTGACGGGCAAGAAGACGGCCGATCTGAACGAGATCACCGTCTATGCGGCCAGCCACTATGTGACCCCGCGCCCGACGCTGAACCAGGCCGCCGCCGGCATCAAGGCGGAGCTGAAGGAGACGCTGGACTGGATGGTCGAGAACGGCAAGCTGCTGGAGGCGCAACGCCTCGAACAGCGCACCCGCTTCGACCTGGAGATGATGGAGGCCACCGGCAGCTGCGCCGGCATCGAGAACTACAGCCGCTGGCTGACAGGCCGCGCGCCGGGTGAGCCGCCGCCGACCTTCTTCGAATACATCCCCGACAACGCCCTGCTGTTCGTGGACGAGAGCCACGTCACCATCGGCCAGATCAACGGCATGTTCCGGGGCGACTACCGCCGCAAGTCGACGCTGGCGGAATACGGCTTCCGCCTGCCCTCCTGCATCGACAACCGCCCGCTGAAGTTCGAGGAATGGGAGGCCATGCGCCCCCAGACGGTGCACGTGTCAGCCACCCCCGGCCCGTGGGAGATGGAACAGGCGGGCGGCGTCTTCGTCGAGCAGGTCATCCGCCCCACCGGCCTGATCGACCCGCCGGTCGAGATCCGCCCCGTCTCGGGCAAGACCCGCAACCAGGTCGACGACGTCATCGACGAGGTCAAGGCGACGACGGCCCGTGGCTATCGCAGCCTGGTCACCACCCTGACCAAGAAGATGGCCGAGGACCTGACCGAATACATGCACGAGCAGGGCATCCGCGTCCGCTACATGCACTCCGACGTCGACACGCTGGAGCGGATCGAGATCCTGCGCGACCTGCGGCTGGGCACGTTCGACTGTTTGATCGGCATCAACCTGCTGCGCGAGGGTCTGGACATCCCCGAGTGCGGCCTGGTCGCCATCCTGGATGCGGACAAGGAGGGCTTCCTGCGCTCGGAGACCTCATTGATCCAGACCATCGGCCGCGCCGCGCGCAATGTGGACGGCCGCGTCATCCTGTACGCCGACCGCATGACCGGCAGTATGGAGCGCGCCATCGCCGAGACCGACCGCCGCCGCGAACGGCAGATGGCCTACAACGCCGAACACGGCATCACGCCCGAAACGGTCAAGCGCGACATCAAGGAGATCATGGACAGCCCCTATGAGTCGCGCGAGATGGATCGTCTGACCAAACCGGGCGTGGCCGAAGCCTCCAAACCCTTCGTAGGCTCCAACTTCCAGGCCGCCCTGCGCGACCTGGAAGGCCGCATGCGCGAGGCCGCCTCCAACCTGGAGTTCGAGGAAGCCGGCCGCCTGCGCGACGAGATCAAGCGCATGAAGCTGATGGACCTGGAGTTCGCCAACGAAGCCCTGACCGGCGCCGGCGAAGCCGTCGACAAGTCCGCCCCCAAACGCTGGCGCGCCGAGGCGGCGGCGGAAGCGCAGGAGCGGTTTAGGAAGGGGCGGTTGTAGCCAAACTTCCCTTCTCCCCTTGCGGGAGAAGGTGGCTGAGCGAAGCGAGGTCGGATGAGGGGTATGCTGATCTTGGCTTCGCGTTCGCTGACCCGCCGTCAAATGGCACCGATCTGCTGGCCGTTCAGCCGCCCGACGTGGCCTTGTCGGAACCTTCCAACTCTTGGATACGGCTCTCTATCAGACTCGACAGTTGATAAATGTCGGTCAGGTCCCCGATTAGGTGTCGCGTTTCGCCCTTCGCAGCAAACGTGCCGACATACTTTTTCGTCACGCCATTGAAATGAAGGCGCGCGATAGTTTTCCGATTATTGTCATCTAGCAATATTGCGCAGTAGGACTGCGCATCACGCATTACGATACGCCTGGGCTTCACCAGTTTAGATGCTATGGCTTGTATGATATGGAAGCCAGAAATCTCTTCTTCAGTTGTAACGATCACTTCGGGATCGCTCTGCGTCGCCTCCTCCTCGTCAACCATTGAGGGCCCGGTCGCATTAAGAGCGGTGGAGAGTCGGTCATTAACCTTGTCGCGGATGATCGACGAGAAGGTGGAGACAACCATCTTGCCGAAATTCTCGCGCACTTGAGATGTGATGCGCCCCTCGTGAACGCGAGCTGCCATCATCCGCACAAACTCCTCCGATGGCTCGGCCATCTCCTTCTCCAGTTCCTTACGAAGCAGGGACTGGAGCTTGAGAAGACCCGCTTCCTGAACGATTTTGTCGATATCGAACGAGGCCTTGGTGAACTTCTCGACTGTGCGCGCGTCAGTGGGCTTCAACGCGTCCATACTGAATGTGAAAAACGGCTTGTCGTCCATCTTGTTGGACGCTTCGACGTCTGAATAGAACTGGTAGACGACGCCATTTGTCAGAATAGCGAGTCTGGCGTCAGTGACTGAAAAATACCGAAACAACTGGCTGGCGTGATTGACATTTAAGGCCACATTGCTTGGCTTACATTCCACAAGGATGCGAACCCTCCCACCATCACAGATGGCGTAGTCAACTTTCTCGCCCTTTTTCGTACCGACATCGGCTGTGTATTCCGGGACAACTTCGGATGGATTGAATACGTCGTATCCAAGAGCTTGTATGAATGGCATAACCAATGCCGTCTTCGCAGCCTCTTCGGTCAGTAAAACTTCACGATGCTCCATCGTTCGCTTTTGAAGTTCGACGAGTTTTGTTTGGATGTCCAAGGCTTCCCCCCATTGAGCGCCGACAGGTAATACGCAACTTTGCAGCGAGTCTAGGGACATCCGGAAGTTTAGTATGAGCCAAACTGTCATCTGGCGGTCCGAGGTTTTGTGACCCCTCATCCGCCCCTGCGGGGCACCTTCTCCCGCAAGGGGAGAAGGAATGTGGGGGCAGGATTGCAATCCGGGCGCATGCGCGGAACAACTTCAGCATGGATGACTGGCTGCATTCTCGCGCCAAGGCGATGCGTCGCGAGCCCGTTCTGTATGAGCGGCGGTTGTGGGCGATCTTGCGGGATCGGGGGCTGGAAGGGCTGAAGTTTCGGCGGCAGGTGGTGATGGGGCGGTATATCGCCGACTTCGTCTGTCTGAGGCATCGGCTGATCGTCGAGGCGGACGGGCCGCAGCATGAGGATCGGGTGGAGGACGCCGAACGGGATGCGTGGTTTCGCGAGCAGGGTTTTCGGGTTCTGCGGCTTCCCAATCAGATGATCGAGAACCATCGGGAAAAGGTGCTGGCGGCGATTGTGGCGGCGACGCGAGAGCGGTTGGTGGAGGATTAGAGGACTGTCGGTTGGCGGTTTCGCGACCCCTCATCCGACCTCGCTTCGCTCGGCCACCTTCTCCCGCAAGGGGAGAAGGATTGGTGGTCAGAGCTCGTCCAGCGTCTTCTCCCACTCCTCCATCGTCACTCTCCCCCGCAGGGGGCCCAAGAAGAGGTCGAGGCCTTGGGAGATGCGGCGGTCCTGTTCGCGTTCGATGACGGGGTCGAGGCCGGCGGCGCGGAGCTGGTCCTCGAGCGCGGCGATGCGGCGGTCCAGCTGGACGCGGCGGGCCAGTTGGGCGTGGCCCCATTCGGTGTTGGCGCGCTCCAGCCTCTGCTTCGCCTGCCAGTATTGGCCGCGCAGTTCCCAGTCGCTCTTGTCGCTGGTGTTCATGGCGAAGCGGCGCTCGGCCTCGGCCTCATTGGTCAGGATGTCGAAGACCAGTTGCAGGGGCGCGGTCTTCACCGTCAGGCGGGCGGCGCGGCCGGGGCCGTCGCGGTCGGCCAGTTTGCGATAGGTCTCGGCCAGGGCCGCCAGGGCGCGGGCCTGGGCGAAGTCCTGGGCGTGCAGGGCGCGGCCCGAGGCCTTGGCGGCGGCGCGGGCCAGGGCGGCGGGGTCGTTGGGGTCGTCGGGCGACAGGTCGGCCGCGTCGTCCGGCGACAGAGGCTGGGGCGCAGGCGTCGCGGCCTCGCTGCGCGGATGGCGGGACCAGCCCTCCTTCGTCGCGCGGGCGCGGATGGAGGCCTCGGTCACGTCGTGGCGGGCGGCGACGGTCTTGGCGTCGAGGCCGGACAGATAGTCCTTTCGGACCTGGGTCCAGACCTCGGGCGGTTTGATCTTGTAGAGGCGTTTTTCCATGCGGGCATTATGGGGCGGTCTCTACCCCAGGCCGGAAGAAGGCCGATTTTCGAGGCTAGAGATTTGATTCTCCACATCGCGACATGTCATGGGTCACGCGCCAGCTGTGCATGAGGCGCGGGTGCGACCGATGATGACGCAGGGGCGTGCGACACCCCTGTTCCATGAGCCAGGGCATACATCGCAAGATCCGGCCGGACGCCGTCTGGGCCGAGGTCAGGAAGGCGTGGGAGGACGGCGAGACCGCGCGATCGGTCGCCGCACGCTATGACGTCGGGGTGCACGCCCTGTGGAAGCGGCGCGAGGCGGAAGGCTGGAAACGGCCCGAGCCGACGCTGGCGCCGATCGAGCCGGCCGAGGGCTGGGACCGGCATATCCAGGCGCGGCGCGACGCCTTCAACGCCCAGCTGGAGGACGCGCGGGCGCTGGCGGAATGTCTGGCGGCGGCGATGACGGACGAGCGGCTGAGCCAGGCGCCGCACTGGCATATTCCGTGGCTGTATCACTGGCGCGCGACGCATCTGGGGGCCGAGGCGACGGCGCGGGACCGGGCGCGGGCGATCGAGACGGGCCAGCCGTGGGCCGAGCGGTTCTGGGACGACGACGGGGCGCTGAAGCCGCTGGCGTGGCTGGATCTGGAGATGGCGCGGCTGCATGCCGAGGACTGGCGCGCGGCCATCGGCCTTCCCGAAGGACTGCCCGAGGCGGAGACGCGATACGCGCCCTGATGGGCGCCGCAGTTGACTTATCGGCGATAAGCGCCCATTTGCGCGGCGTCGCACACTCGCGATCTCCGGCGTCTCCAGCGCGTGTGGGTCCCACTCGGACCTGTCTGTAGAAGCCGCCGGCCCCTCATATCCATTCGCTGCCCGGACACGCGGGGCGGCGCCCGATCCACCCCGCAGGCCTCCTCCCCGAGGCCCCGTCGGGACTGGCGGTGCGCGGCCCGACGGCGTCATGCCATGGCTGATAGCGCCCTGCCGCTACGCGAAAGATAGACTGCCGTGAGCACCACATTCGAATCCATGGGCCTGAACAAGGCCCTGCTGCAGGCCCTGGCCTCGACCGGCTATACCAAGCCGACCCCGATCCAGGAAAAGGCCATCCCCGACGTCATGGCCGGCAAGGACCTGCTGGGCATCGCCCAGACCGGCACCGGCAAGACCGCCGCCTTCGCCCTGCCGATCCTGCATCGCCTGGCCGAAAACCGCATCGCCCCCAAGCCCCGCACGACGCGCGTGCTGGTCCTGAGCCCCACGCGTGAATTGGCCACCCAGATCGGCGACAGCTTCAAGGCCTATGGCGCCCACCTGGGCTTCCGGGTCGCGGTAATCTTCGGCGGCGTGAAATACGGCGGTCAGGAGCGGGCCCTGCAACAGGGTCTGGACATCCTGGTCGCCGCGCCGGGCCGTCTGCTGGACCACATCCAGCAGAAGAACCTGGACCTGTCCTCGACCGAGATCTTCGTGCTGGACGAGGCCGACCAGATGCTGGACCTGGGCTTCATCAAGCCGATCCGCCAGATCGTCTCCAAGATCCCGGCCAAGCGCCAGAACCTGTTCTTCTCGGCGACCATGCCGTCCGAGATCGGCAAGCTGGCGGGCGAACTTCTGAAGGACCCGGTCAAGGTCCAGGTCACGCCGCAGTCGACCACGGTCCAGCGCATCAGCCAGTCGGTCGTCTATATCGAACAGGGCCGCAAGCGCGCCCTGCTGACCGAGATGTTCTCGGATCCCGAATACACGCGCTGCCTGGTCTTCACCAAGACCAAGCACGGCGCCGACAAGGTCGCGGCCTATCTGGAGGCCGGCGGCGTCGAGGCCGGGGCCATCCACGGCAACAAGAGCCAGCCCCAGCGTGAACGCACCCTGGCCGCCTTCAAGGCCGGCAAGCTGCGCGTCCTGGTCGCCACCGACATCGCCGCGCGCGGCATCGACGTGGACGGCGTCTCGCACGTCGTGAACTTCGAACTGCCGCACGTGCCGGAATCCTATGTCCACCGCATCGGCCGCACCGCGCGGGCGGGCAAGGACGGCACCGCCGTCAGCTTCGTCGCCGGCGACGAGATGAAGCTGCTGCGCGACATCGAGAAGGTCACGCGCCAGAAGATCCCGGCCATCGACCGTCGTAACGACAAGGCCCTGGGTCAGCTGGACGCCACCATCATGGCCACCGGCGTCGGCAAGAAGGCGACGATGCCGGAACGCGAGGGCGGCGAGCGCAACGAAGGCGGCCAGGGACGGGGCGGTCGCGGCCGTCGCGCGCCACACCGCGAGGGCGTGCGTCCGGAAGGCGGCGGCCAGCCGCACCGCCAGCGTCGCAACCGTCCGGGCGAAACCCCGGCGGCCCCGCGTCCCGAACGCGCCTACAACCCCCTGGCCGGCGAGCGCGTGCCGTCGATCAACGACAACGTCAAACCGGCCGAGGGCGAAATGAAGCGCCGCCCCCGTCGCCGCCCGTCGAACGGCGGCAAGGGCTACGGCGGCGCCGCCAAGGGCTGAGCCTGAGGATCGGGGAGCGTTTGCTCCCCGCCGCCTTCATGTTGAGGCGATAAAAAACGGCGGCTCCTGCGAAGGAGCCGCCGTTCTCATGTCAGCCGGGGCTGAGCGGAACTCAGAAGTTCCAGGTCGCGCCCAGCGAGAAGCCGACGCCCGAGCCTTGCGCTTCGCCGCGCAGGTTCGAGACGACAAGCCCGTTGCCATAGACGTCGCGCGTGTCGTTGATCGTCGCGGTGTCGATGTCGATGTAGGTCACGGCGCCGTCGAAGGTCATCGAACCGATCGTCTTGGACAGACCGGCGGCGTAGAGCCAGCGGTCGCCGTCCGGAATACGGGCGGTGCGGTGATCGTCCGAGGTCGGGGTCGGGTCGTAGCCCAGGCCGGCGCGGAAGGTCATCGAGGGATCGATCTTGTAGTCGAAGCCGATCGCGCCGGTGGTGACGTCGTCATAGTCCTGAACGATGGTCGAACGGCCGTTCGCGCCATAGGTCACGCGGATAGCGTCGAACTCGCTCCAGCCGATCTGGTTGACCTGGGCGTTCAGCGTGAGGCGATCGTTGACGGCGTAGCGGGCCGAGACGGTGGCGTACCAGGGCGTGTTGAAGCTGGCCTGGCCGTCGGCCGAAACGTTTGCCGCAGCCAATGCGCCAGTCAGGCCGGAGATGTTCACCGAGCCTTCCAGTTCGTGCTCGATCTTGGAGCGGTACGACAGACCGAGGTCCAGCTTGCCGAAGTGCATCTGGGCGCCGGCGTTCCATCCGTAATCCCAGCCGTCGCCTTCCAGCTGGTTGCGGCCGTCGGTGGCCGAGGGGATCAGCACCAGCGGAGCAACGCCAGCAACGGTCGGCAGGTTCGGCAGCGCCGACGACAGGGTCGCCTTGGCGTACTGGGCGTCGAAGCCGGCGCCGATGTCCAGCCAGTCGGCGACCGTCATGGCGGCGACCAGGCTGACGTTGGCCGAACGCAGTTCCGACGTCAGGGCGTCGTAGCGGGCGAAGTCGGGCTGTTCGTATTTGGTGGTGAAGTTGTAGGGCGCCTGAACGGCCAGGCCGACGTTGAAGCGGTCGCCGATCGGCATGGAGACGGCGAAGTTCGGCACGATGCCGCTTTCGACGACGTCGTGGACATGCGGGTCGCCAGCCACAACGGTTGAGCCGCTGAGGATGGTGCCGGCCGGGAACGGCGGCGTCGGGGCAGGCAGGTTGTAGCTGAGCGTGGAGCCGCGGTTGTCGACGTCGGAGTCCAGGATCAGGCCGTGCATGCCGACATAGACTTCGCGCTGGGTTCCGGCGATGGCGGCGGGGTTCCACCACAGCGACTGGACGCCCTTGTCGGCGCCGACGCCGGCATTGGCGCGACCCTGGCCGCGGGTCGATTGTTCCTGGACATAGAAGGAGCCGGCCATGGCCGGGGCGGCGACGCCGGCCAGCAGGGCGGTCGTCAGGGCGATCCCGCCCACGCGGGCGAAGTTCCTGGAGGTCATTTCATACACCTAAGTAAGCGCCGGCCGCATTACGCGCGGTCGATCAGGGGAGGAGCCCTCTCAGCGTTCGCGGCGCGAAAGCGTTGCGGGCAAGGCCCCCATCGGACCGGAAACAGGCGAAACCGTGGCGCCTGAGCCGCACACGATCACGGCTTTGCGAGGTTACGCAGCGGCAACATCGATGCCCAGATTACGCAGTTCTGCGATCAAATCATGCGCCGCCGCATGGATCTGATCGGCGTTGCGGCCACGAATAACCAGATGGGTTCCGATCTCGCCGACGCTGCCATGGCCGAAGGGGTAGCTGCCGAAGGACATGTCGCGGCGCTGGTTGGCTGCTGCGCGTAACACATCCGCCACAGCCCCCTCGCCCACGGCGGTGACCTTCAAGGTCTGGGCATGAACGATGGCGCCGGTGCGCAGGCGCGGGGCCACATCCTCCAGCATCGCCTGCATGATCTTGGGCACGCCGGCCATGACGAAGACATTGCCGATCTGGAAGCCGGGCGCATCGGTGACCGGATTGGCGATCAGAACGCCGCCTTCGGGGATGCGCGCCATGCGACGGCGCGCGGCGTTGAACTCATCGCCATAGCGGCGCAACAGGATGGCCAGCGCGTCGGGATGTTCGGGCAGGGCCACGCCGAAGGCGGCCGCCACGGCGTCGGCGGTGATGTCGTCATGGGTCGGACCGATGCCGCCGGTGGTGAAGACATAGTCCCAGCGTGAGCGGAGGGCGTCCAACGCCTCGACGATCCGGCCGTGATCGTCGCTGACGACCCGCGCCTCCATCAGGTCGATCCCCAACGCCGCCAGAAACCGGGCGATGGTATTGGTGTTGGTGTCCTGGGTCCGGCCCGAGAGGATTTCGTCGCCGATGACCAGGACGGCGGCGGTCGGGCCAGAGCGGTCGGTGTCAGCGTCGGTCATGCGGGAATCCGGGGGCAGGCTTGAGGTTTCATGCTATAACGCCCATCTGCGGCGAACGGATTGCGCCGTATCCCGCCTTTTGCAGACCGATCACCCCATGTACGAAACGCCCGAACTCGAAACCGACGTCCTGGTCCGCTCCAGCGCCATCCGCATCCATGAGGCGGAAGACTTCGAGGGCATGCGCAAGGCCGGCCGTCTGGTCGCCGAGGCGCTGGACATGATCGCGGCGCATGTGAAGCCGGGCGTCCTGACCAGCACGATCGACGATCTGGTGCGCGAGTTCACCCTGGACAACGGCGGCCTGCCCGCCTGCCTGGGCTACAAGGGCTACGAGAAGACCGTCTGCACCTCGATCAACCACGTCGTCTGCCACGGCATTCCCGGCGACCGGGTGCTGAAGGACGGCGACATCGTCAACATCGACCACACCGTGATCGTGGACGGCTGGCACGGCGATTCCAGCCGCATGTATGCGGTGGGCGAGATCAATGCGCGGGCCAAGAAGCTGATCGACGTGACCTATCAGTCGCTGGATCTGGGCCTGGAGCAGGTCAAGCCGGGCAATACGTTCGGCGACATCGGCTATGCGATCCAGAAGTTCGTCGAGGCTCAGCGCATGAGCGTGGTGCGCGACTTCTGCGGCCACGGCATCGGCCGCGTCTTCCACGACAGCCCCAACGTCCTTCACTACGGCCGTCGCGGCGAGGGCGCGGTGCTGAAACCCGGCATGTTCTTCACCGTCGAGCCGATGGTGAACCTGGGCAAGCCGCACGTGAAGGTGCTGTCCGACGGGTGGACCGCCGTGACGCGCGACAAGTCCCTGTCGGCCCAGTGCGAGCACACCATCGGGGTGACGGAAGACGGACTGGAAATCTTCACGGCCTCGCCGGCGGGGCTGTTCCGACCGAACTGAACCCTTGATCCCCAGTCGCAATACGCACAGGTTGCGTTGAGCGGGAGGGATCATGCTCGACGACAAGGCGTCCGAAGTCGGCGACAAGCCCAAGCCTCGGCACAGCGGTCATCGCGACCGGCTGCGTGAGCGGGCGGCGAAGGGCGGTTTGGGCGCCCTGCCCGACTATGAGTTGCTGGAGCTGCTGTTGTTCCGCAGCGTGCCCTACAAGGACACCAAGCCGCTGGCCAAGGATCTGGTAGCGCGATTCGGAGGCCTGGAAGGCATCGGGGCGGCCAGCCATGAGGCGATCGAGGATCAGGTGGCGCGGTCGATGGGATACGCCGTCGGCAAGGCGACGCGGGCGGTGGCGCTCGACCTTCAGTTGATCTTCGACGTGACTCGGCGGATCGCGAAGGAGCCGACGGCCAAGCGGCCGGTGATCTCGTCCTGGACAGCGCTCCTGGCCTATGTCCGCGTCGCCATGCAGCACGAGCCGCGCGAACAGTTTCGCGTCTTGTATCTGGACAAGAAGAACCAGCTGATCTTGGACGAGGTGCAGAACCGCGGCACGGTCGATCATGCGCCGGTCTATCCGCGCGAGGTCGTGCGGCGCGCGCTGGAGCTGTCGGCCAGCGCGCTGATCCTGGTGCACAACCATCCCTCGGGCGATCCCACCCCCAGCCGCGCCGACATCGAGATTACGAAACAGGTTGTGCAGGCCGGCCGCGCCCTTAACGTCGAGGTTCATGACCATCTGGTCGTCGGCCGCGACGGGGTGGCCAGCTTCAAGCAACTGGGCCTGATGTGACCGACAGGATTCTGACAACCGAGCGACTGGTGATGAGCCCCGTCTCGACCGACGATTTCGACGATCTGCTGACCCTTTGGTGCGATGAGAATTTCACGCGCCACATCATGGGCCGGGCGCTGGGGCGCGAAGAGGTCTGGTTCCGGCTGCTGCGCGATCTCGGCCACTGGGCGGCGATGGGCCATGGCAACTGGACGATCCGGCTGCGGGACGGCGGCGCCTATCTGGGCAGCGTCGGGGTGTTCGACTATCGCCGCGAGATGGAGCCGCCGTTCGACGCGCCGGAGCTGGGCTGGGGCGTGGCGCCGAGGTTTCAGGGGCGGGGCTATGCGGCCGAGGCCCTGACGGCGGCGCTGGCCTGGACCGACCGGAGGCTGGAGGGACGAACCGTCTGCATGATCTCGCCAGAGAACCTGGCCTCGCTGAAGCTGGCGGCGCGGGTCGGTTATCGTCCCTATGCGCGCGCGACCTACAAGGATCACGCGGTGCAGTTGTTCGAACGGCAGCGCTACGGAGCGTAGGTCGGCATTAAGGATTATCGGGCAAACTAGCGTCCAACGAAGTGTGAGTGCCCGCCATGCCCATGTCCGTGGAAACGCTGCGCCAGCATCTGGTCGAAGCCTTCGCCGACGCCGAGATCGAGATCGAGGATCTGGCGGGCGACGGCGACCACTATCGCGCGCGGATCGTGTCGAG
The DNA here is from genome assembly GCF_032067225.1 of Brevundimonas vesicularis. GTDB lineage: Bacteria > Pseudomonadota > Alphaproteobacteria > Caulobacterales > Caulobacteraceae > Brevundimonas > Brevundimonas vesicularis_F. The sequence goes on from NZ_DAMBJX010000003.1 coordinate 30,660, forward strand.
CGCCTTCGCCGGCCTGCCGCGCGTGCGCCAGCACCAGATGGTCTATGCCGCGCTGAAGGGTCAGATGGGCGGCGAACTGCACGCCCTGGCGCTTGAGACCTCCGCGCCGGTCAAGGAGGGCTGACGGCCATGCGCTATCGCCCTTTCGGCGTCTCCGGCGCCGCCATCTCCAACCTGACGCTCAGCTTCGGCGCCGACGTGCTGAAGCGCGGGCGCGAGGCCGGGCTGGACCTGCTGTATTCGGCGCTCGAAGCCGGGGTGAACAGCTATCGGCTGGAGACCGCCGACCCGGTGGCGGCCGAGGTGCTGGGCGAGGCCTTGTCGCACGTCGACCGCAAGCTGGTCTATGTCAGCCTGACCCTGGGCGCCGGCGACGGCCGCGACCAGCAGCGCGACTTCTCGGCACAAGGCATGACGGCGGCCATCGACCGGGTGCTGCACTTCTCGGGGCTGGGCTGGATCGACGTGGCAGTGCTGCACGAGCCGGGCGAGACCGAACTGGCGCAATCGTCTCTCAGCGCGCTGAAGGCCATGCGCGCCACCGGACGGATCAAGCTTTTGGGCATCGCCGGCGGCGGCGACGTGATGGACGCCTATGTGTCGACAGGGGCGTTCGACGCCCTGCTGACGCCATTCGACATCAACGCCGACTGGAAGATCCGAAACCGCATCCGCTCGGCGCGCGAGCAGGACATGGCGGTCTTCGCCTATGACTTCTACGCCGACCGGCGCGCGCGGGCGCCCGATGCGCCGATCTTCAAAAAGGGTCTGTTCGGCTTCGGCAAGGACAAGCGTCCCGTCGATACGCCCAAGAAGGACGCCTTCGGCTTCTTGTACCGCACCCAAAACTGGACGGCCGAGGCGATCTGCCTGTCCTACGTGCTGACCGACCCGTCGGTATCCAGCGTGATCGTCAATCCGACCGACACCGATCGGTTGGCGACATTGGCCGCCGCGCCCGAGCGGGACATGCCGCCGGGCTTGGCTGCGCAGATCGAGATGGCGCGCGTCGTGGCCAATCAGGCGGCCTGACCGTACTTCCCGGCTGTGCAGAACGTCGCGGACGCCTTGACCGCGCCCGTTTGGCTCCCTAGCTGACGGGCTTCACGAAAGGCCCGTATCCGTGACCGACACCGCCCAAGCCGCCGATCCCGTCCACGCCTTCATCGGCGAAACCGTCGCCCAGAACGACGTGGTTTTGTTCATGAAGGGCACGCCGGACCAGCCGCGCTGCGGCTTCTCGTCCCTCGCGGTGCAGATCCTGGACCATGTCGGCGCCGGCTTCGTGGGCGTGGACGTGCTGCAGGACGAAGCCCTGCGCGAAGGCATCAAGAGCTTCACCGACTGGCCCACCATTCCGCAGCTCTATGTGAAGGGCGAGTTCGTGGGCGGATCGGACATTATCCGCGAGATGTTCCAGGCGGGCGAACTTCAGGCCCTGATGGTCGAGAAGGGCGTGCCGCTCGGCGAGGCCTGATGGCCAGGAAGACCCTCACGCCGCGCGAGGACCGCGAGGTCTTTGTCGTGCCGCTGGACGTGCGGCCCGAGCACATCGACGCCAACGGCCACGTCAACAACGTCGTCTATGTCGGCTGGCTGCAGGATGCGGGCACGGCCCACTGGAATGCGCGCTTCGACGAGGCGACGCGGGCGAAATGGTCGTGGGTCGCGACCCGGCATGAGATCGATTATCTGCGCGGCATCGAGCCGGGCGCAGAGGGCGTAGTCGCTCGCACCTGGGTCGGCGATCCGCAAGGACCGCGCTTCACCCGCTATGTCCGCATCGAGGACGCCCAAGGCCGCGTCTGCGCCCAGGGCGTCACCGAATGGGTGCTGGTGGACGCTGCGACCCTGAGACCGCAGCGCATTCCGCCAGACATGCTGGTCGTGTTCGAGACGCCTACTTCAGCGCATTGAGGATGCGGGCCGGCGTGCCGGGCTCCAAGCCCAGGTCGGCATAGGTCCAGCGCAGCTCGACGCCGTCCGGGACCAGGGCCTTGCACAGGTCCTGCTTGGTGCGGCGAAGCGTGATCTCGGCCGGCGAGCCGTCCGACACCGACACTTCGAAATCCGACGCCTGGGTGCAGCCGTTCGAATCGACGCGCGCGACCAGGGCGCCGTCGGCGAACCGGGCTTCGCGGATGGCCTCGGCCGGCGGGGCGTCGTCGCGGCGCAGGTTCACCGAGACGTTTTCGCCCGCGTCGCTGTCATAGATGACGCAGGCCGACAGCAGCGGCACGACCAGGGCCGCGACCGCCAGACCCTTGATCATCTGGCCCTTGATCATCTGGCCCTTGATCATCGGGCCCTTGACCAGGCTGCGCATCACTGACCCGAGGCCGGCGCGGTGATGACGCGCGTGGTCGGCTTTTCAGTCGAGACGATGATACAGCCCGACAGCAGCGGGGCGGCGATGGCGACGGCGAGAGCGAGACGAAGCATTGGTGTGTTCCCCAGTTGAAGCTTGACCCTTTTGTGCCGCGTGGGCCGGGCGCGCACACGTGAATAATCGGAAAGCTGGGTGAACAATCGGAAAGGATCGGGGTTGAACGTGACCGCAACCGCCATAGCTACAGTCCCCCCTCTCCTGCCCCACGGATCGCCTTTCATGAGCCAGCTGTTCTCGCCCCGCGCCGTCGGCCCCCTGACGCTGAAGAACCGCGTCGCCATCGCGCCGATGTGCCAGTATTCGGCCATCGACGGCGTGCCCCAGCCCTGGCACGTGCAGCATCTGGGACGACTGGCGATCTCCGGCGCGGGACTGGTCATCGTCGAGGCGACGGGGGTCGAGGCGGCAGGACGGATCACGCCGGACGACACCGGCCTGTGGAACGACGCGCAGGAAGAGGCCTTCGCCCGGATCATCCGCGACATCCGCACCTACAGCGACACGCCGATCGGCGTCCAGCTGGCCCACGCCGGACGCAAGGCCTCGACCAGCGCGCCGTGGAAGAGCGGCGGCGCCCTGAAGGCCGAAGACGGCGCGTGGGAAACCTTCAGCGCCTCGGCCGAACCGTTCAAGGATGACTGGCACACGCCGACCGCCATGACCCCGGCCGACATGGACCGCGTGGTCGCCGCCTTCGAGGACGCGGCGCGGCGGGCGGACCGGGCCGGGTTCGATCTGGTCGAACTGCACGCCGCCCACGGCTATCTGCTGACCCAGTTCCTATCGCCCCTGTCCAACCACCGCACCGACGATTACGGCGGATCGTATGAGAACCGGGCGCGCTTCCCGCTGCGGGTCGCCCAGGCCCTGCGCGACGCCTGGCCCCGGACCAAGGCGCTTGGCGTACGCTTCAACGGCTCGGACTGGGTCGAGGGCGGCATCGCCCTGGACGAGGTGACGGCCCTTGGTCAGGCGCTGCACGACATAGGCTATGACTATCTGCACCTGACGTCGGGCGGGAACGTTGCGCAGGCGAAGATTCCGGGCGGCGAGCCGGGCTATCAACTGCGGTTCGCCCAGGCCGTGAAGGCGGCGACGCCTCAGGCCAATGTGATGGCCGTCGGCATGATCTTCGATCCGCAGCAGGCCGAGGACATCGTAGCGTCCGGTCAGGCGGACTTCATAGCCATTGCACGCGCGGCGCTGGACGACCCGCACTGGGCGCACCATGCAGCCGTAGCCCTGGGCGAGGACGAAGGCCTGCCGGTCCAGTATCGCGGCGCCGGCAAGGGCGTTTGGCCGGCATACGGCAAGGCCGACGTTTAAGGCCTGATCAGGCGGCCTTTTCCATCGACGGATCGACGGCCCATAGAACGCGTGCAGCGGCTTGAACCTCTGCATCGGCCGTCTTTTGCGGGCGGCCGAGCAGATAGCCCTGGACCTCGTCGCAGCCCTGGTCGCGCAGGAAGGCCAGCTGCTCCAGCGTCTCGACGCCCTCGGCCAGGACGGGGATATGCAGGCTCTCGCCCAGGGCCAGGACGGCGCGAATGATGGCGGCCGATTGAGGTCCGCCGTCCAGTTCGGACATGAAGGAGCGATCCAGCTTGATCTTGTCGAACGGGAAGGCGCGCAGGGTCGACAGCGATGAATAGCCGGTGCCGAAGTCGTCCATGGCGATGGAGACGCCCAGCAGCTTCAACTGACGCAGGACGTGGGTCGTGCGCTCCATGTCGGTGATCATGGCCGTCTCGGTGATCTCCAGCTCAAGCCGCGACGGCGCCAGGCCGGTCTCCACCAAGACCTGATGCACCAGGCGCGGCAGGTCGACGTGGCCTAGCTGCACCGGCGACAGGTTGACGGCGATCTTGTGCGGTTCGGTCCAGCTGGCGGCCTCGGCGCAGGCGGTGCGCAGCACCCATTCGCCGATCGGCAGGATCAGACCGTTCTCTTCAGCCAGAGGAATGAAGTCGGCTGGCGAGATAAACGTCCCGTCCGGCTGGATCCAGCGCAGCAGCACCTCGTAACCCGTGATGTCGCCGGTATCGACGGCGGCCTGCAGCTGCCAGTTCAGGCTGAACTGGCCCTGATCCAGCGCCTCGCGCATCTGCTGGGCCATGCGGCGGCGATTGCGCACCGCCTCGTCCATTTCCTCCTCATAGAAGCAGACGTCGGTCCCCAGCGAGGCCTTGGCGCGGTACATCGCGAGGTCTGCGTCATTGATCAGGGCCGACGGGTCGTGGGCGTCGTCGGGCCAGATCGCGATGCCGGTGCTGAGGCCGCAGGCGACCTCGGCATGGTCCAGCACGACCGGGGCGGTGACAGCATCGCGCAGACGCGCGACCAGATCCAGGGCGTCGTCCTTTTGCCGGATCGGCACGACGGCGACGAACTCGTCCCCGCCCAGGCGGGCGATAAACTCGTCGTGGCGCAGGCAGGCGCGCATCCGTTCGGCGATCTGGATCAGAAGCTGGTCGCCGGCGGCATGGCCGTGAACGTCGTTGACCTCCTTGAACCGGTCCAGGTCCATGGCCAGCAGGGCCACCTTGTTCGGAACGGTCAGGTCGGCGGTCTGGCGGGTCAGCCATTCCAGGAAGGACGAACGGTTGGGCAGGCCGGTCAGGCCGTCGTTGCGCGCCAGATGGGCGATGCGACGCTCCTGCGCCTGACGCATGCGCAGATCGCGCACGGCGTAGATCATGACGTGATCCATACCGCAGTCGCGGCGCACGGCGATCTCGACGGGGATGTCCGCCCCGCCTTCGGCGACAAGTTTGGACTGGCTCAGGCCGTTGACCGCCAGATCGGCGACGCCGGCGATCCAGCGCGACAGCGGTTCGCCGATCAGGGCGTGGTGGGGAACGCCCGCTAGATCGGCGAAGGCGGCGTTGGCGGCCAGAATGACGCCGTCCTGTTCGACCACCATGCCATCGACGCTGCCCTCGATCAGGTGATCCAGGCGCGCCTTGGCCTGCAGACGGGCTTGGACGTCCAGGGCGTGGCTGGCGACGCCGGTGCCCAGCATCATCAATCCGACGGCGGAAACGGCGAAGGCCAGGACCAAATTGGTCGATCCGACAGCGCCCATATCGACCAGCGCGCCGACCGGCACGATCGTCATGGCGGCCATGCCGGTGAAGTGCAGGGCCACGATGCCCAGGACCATCAGCACGACCGGGACGACCTTGCCGGACTGTCGGGCGCGATTGAACGCCAGGGCGCCCAGGACGACCGCCCCCGCCACTGAAGCGGCGACATAGGCGGCCGACCAGTAGATGACGGCGTCGGTCGCAAAGGCCGCCATGCCGGTGTAGTGCATGGCCACCACGGTCAGGCCGAACAGCACGCCGCCGATCTCGGCCGAGGCCGGCATCCGGCGCGAGGCCACCCAAAGCGCCAGCGCGCTGCCGGCGATGGCGACGCCCAGGGACAGGCCGGTCAGCACGGGGCCATAGGTGATGGTGACGCCGGGCTCATAGGCGATCATCGCCACGAAGTGGGTGCACCAGATCGTCGCCCCGGTCGCCACCGCGCCCATGAAGGCCCAGGCCAGACGCGTGCCCTTTTCGGCGGCGCGCAGGCGGCGATACAGGCGGAAGGTGATGATCGAACCGATCAGGCACAGGCCGGCGGCCAACGCGACGAGCCAGAGATTATGGTCGTCGGTCAGGCAGGTGAAGAAGCGCATGAAGCTACAGACCTTGGGGGGACGGTCTGTCGTCGTAACGGACGTTGCTTAATCAGACGCGCTCGAACAGGCTTAACGAAACGCTACGGCCGTTTTCAGGAGCGGGGCATCTGATAGGGGTTGTTGACGCTGACGGGCGAGCCGGGCGTCAGGCCCAGCTCCTCGAACGACCACTTCAGCTCGACGCCCTGGACCAGGTCCTGCTTGCACTTGTCCTCGTCGATGCGGCGCAGGGTGATGACGGCGCTGCCGCCCTGCAGGCTGACGATCGGGATCAGGTCTTCCTTGGCCGTGCAGCCGTTCGAACTGACCCAGAAGACGGCCTGGTCCTTGGTGAAGGCGGCGGCGTGGATCGGCTCCAGCGCGCCGGGCATGCCCGCGGTGGAGACGGTGGGCTCGCCGCGGCTGGCGCAGGCGGCCAGGCCCGCCGATGCGGCGGCGATCAAAGCCAAGCGTTTCATGATGGAGTCGCGCAATCGACGACCTCCCCTGCCTCAAAGCCTGAACTGGCCGAGAATGCGCCTGTTCGCCCTTGGAGGGAACAGGATAAAAAACGAAAGGCCCCGGACGAATCCGAGGCCCTCCAAACTCAAATCCAGAAGCGGCTCAAGTAGGCCGAAGGCCGATAGCCGCTCTGAAGAAAACTCCGCTTACGAAGCGTAGTATTCGACGACCAGGTTCGGTTCCATCTTCACGGCGTACGGCACGTCCGACAGTTCCGGCACGCGGACGTAGCGAACCGAGAACGAGCGGTCCGACAGTTCCAGGTAATCCGGCACGTCGCGTTCCGACGACTGCTGGGCTTCGAGCACCAGAGCCATGTTGCGCGACTTTTCCTTCACGGTGACGACGTCTTCCGGCTTCACGCGGTAGGAGGCGATGTCGACCTTCTTGCCGTTGACCAGGACGTGGCCGTGGCTGACGAACTGACGGGCGGCCCAGACGGTCGGGACGAACTTGGCGCGGTAGACGATGGCGTCCAGGCGCGATTCCAGCAGACCGATCAGGTTTTCCGAAGTGTTGCCCTTGCGACGGGCGGCCTCATCATAGGTCTTGGCGAACTGCTTTTCGGTGATGTTGCCGTAGTAGCCCTTCAGCTTCTGCTTGGCCTTCAGTTGCAGACCGAAGTCCGAAACCTTGGACTTGCGACGCTGGCCGTGCTGGCCGGGACCGTAAGAACGCTTGTTGACCGGCGACTTGGAGCGGCCCCACAGGTTCTCACCCATGGCCCGGTCGATCTTGTACTTGGCGCTGTGGCGCTTGGACATTCTATTCTCTTTTCGACGATACGGCCCGGCATCCCCTGGATTGGGAATGCGATCTCAACGGCGGTCCACGCATCTTCCGTCATTCATCCCGGCTCCGCCGAAGCGGACCCATGGAAGGCGGCGCTTATGGCCAGCGAGGGCGCCGGAGTCAAGCACGGCGGGCTGTTAAGCACGATGGCATGGAACGATCCCGTCGCCCCACCCTTCCTTCGATGCAACCAAACCACGCATGAGGACAAGGAGGAGTGGAATGCAGCCCGAACCCAACAGCTTTCAGACCGGCCTGTCCGACGAGGCCATGCAGACGCTGAAGACGCAGCTGGTCGATCTGGTCGAGCCTTTGAGCGACAACCAACTACTGGATCTCGCCGACGGCATCCATGAGATGCTGCGCCAGCGCCGCATGGTCCGCCAGCACCATGCCGAGCGCATGAACGCGCGCACCCGGCACGGCGTGGACCTTCGCATCTAGTCCTTCGCAGACTGCGCTTCTGAGATGAACATGGCGCGGCCTTCGCGGGTCGCCACCTTGCCCAGGCCCGGGAATGGGAAGTGATAGGCGTAGATATGGGCGCCGGAGTTGCGCAGCGCCGTCACCTCGTCCAGCCGCGCCTTCAGGCCTGCCGCCTGATCGTTGTCATAGCCGACCTTCCAGTCCGGATGTTCCACCGACAGAATCCAGTGGTGCATCAGGTCGCCGGTGTACAGCAGTTGGTTCTGGCCGTCGGCGATCAGATAGGCGACGTGCCCCGGCGTATGACCGGCCGTGTCCTGAGACTGGACGCCCGGCGCGACCTCGCCGCCCGGCTCGAAGGCTTGGACCTTGGGGGTGATGATCCGCACCAGATCGGCAAGCTCAGGATTGGCGCGGATGGACGTCCATTCCGCCTGTGACATACGGATCGCCGCATTGGGGAAGGCCAGGCCGCCATTGCGGATCAGGCCGCCGACATGGTCCGGGTGGCCGTGCGAGATCAGCACATCGGTGATCGACGCCGGATCGACGCCCGCCTTTTGCAGGCTGTCCATCAGCTGGCCCTTGCCCTCGCCCAGGCCCGTGTCGAACAGCATCGTGCGGGCGCCGTTCCGGACCAGAAGCGGATGGATCTCCAGCATGATCGGATCAGCCGGCTGTCCGGCGGCGGTGAGCGGCGCGGCGACCGCCTGCGGCGTCAGGCCGACGCCGAAGGTCTGGTTGTCGTTCTTGACCGGGTTCTCGCCGTCGAACAGGGCGATGGCGTCCAGTGCGCCGATCTTGAAGCGATAGACGGGCTTCTCGGCCGGGGCCGCGACGGTCTGGGTGGGGTTGGGCGGCGCGGGTTCGCCGGGCTTCTGCCCGTTCGCCTGAGGGTTACAGGCCGCCAGCATCAGGGCCGCGAAAGCAGCCCCCGTCATCATCATCCGCATCGCTCGATCTCCGTTTGCGATGACGCAATCGAAAACGCCCGCCGGAGGTTCCGGCGGGCGTCGTCATCTCTCGATCTCTGCGCTGAAGCAGCCTTATTTGGCGGCGGCGTAGAGTTCGTTGACCTTGTTCCAGTTCACCACCGTCCAGAACGACTTCAGATAGTCGGCGCGGCGGTTCTGGTATTTCAGATAGTAGGCGTGCTCCCACACGTCGGCGCCCAGGATGACCTCGCCGCGCTCGTCCACGACGTCCATCAGAGGATTGTCCTGGTTCGGGGTCGAGGTGATTTTCAGCTTGCCGTTCTGCACGATCAGCCAGGCCCAGCCCGAACCGAACTGCGCGGCGCCGGCGGCGTTGAAGTCTTCCTTGAACTTGTCCATGCCGCCCAGATCGGCGTCGATGGCGGCCTTCAGCTCGGCCGAGGGCTCGCCCGCCTGATCGGCCGGGGCCAGCAGTTCCCAGAACAGGCTGTGGTTCCAGTGGCCGCCGCCGTTGTTGCGCACGGCCTTGGGCGCGGTCGAGATGCTGGTGAAGATTTCCTCCAGCGACTTGCCCTTCAGGTTTTCGTCGGCGTCGACGGCCTTGTTCAGGTTATCGACATAGGTCTGGTGGTGCTTGTCGTGGTGGAAGGTCATCGTCTCCTTGTCGATGGCCGGCTCCAGCGCGTCATAGGCGTAGGGCAGCGGGGGCAGGGTGAAGGCCATGTCAGTCTCCTGAAGACGGGTTTGTTCCTGAACCCCATTTAGGGGCTATGGCGTCTGACCCAAGCGATTTTGTCGCGTTTTTGTTCAGCTTGGCCATTTGCATCGACCCATGATGCGCGCGATTGTCGACCCGTCAATCGGAGGCTGTCATGTCGCGTATCGGATTAATCGCTTTGCTGGCGCTGGCCTTTTCAGGAAGCGGTTGCGCCGGCTTCAAGGCGCTGGACAAGGCGGCGGCGGATATGGCGAGTCAAACGCCGACCTGCACCCAAAACCCCGCGATCGGCGCGGACAACTATGGCGGTAGAACCTGCCGCGTCAGTCATACGGTCTGGTCTTCGACGACGACGACCATCGAGGAGACAGGCAAGGCGCCCGTCACTATCCGCACCGTCACGACGCCCTCGGGAACCACGACCGAGCTTGTGCCGACGCCGTGACCAGACCAGGCTAGGCGGCTGGCAAGTTCGCCTTCAGGCAATCGCGAACGGCGCGCTTCACATCGCCCGGCGCATTGGGTTCGTCCACGCCTTCCGCCGCGAAGACGGCGCGCACGGCGGCGTCCAGCCCCTTGGGAAGGGCGTCGATCACCCGCTTCTGCCCCTTGGCGTGCAGGCAGTAGCCCACCTCGCGGCACAGGGCGGAAAACATCGGTTCGTAGGGATCAGAAGCGCTCATGGCGGCCGCTTAGCACCGATGAAGGCTCAGGTCTTCAAACGTTCGGCGTGGAAGGCGATGTGGTCGGCGATGAAGCTGGCCATGAAGAAGTAGGAGTGGTCGTAGCCGGGCTGCATCCGCAAGGTGAGCTTCTGGCCGGCGGCGTCGGCGGCGGCTTTGAGAAGTTCCGGCTTCAGTTGGTCGGTCAGGAAGCTGTCGGCGTCGCCCTGGTCGATCAGGATGTCGTCATAGACGCCGCGCGCCGCGCCGGCGGCGATCCGCTTGGCGGCGTCGTGGCGGTCCCACGTCGCACGGTCGTCGCCCAGATAGGCGGTGAAGGCCTTCTCACCCCAGGCGCACCGGGTGGGCGAGCAGATCGGCGCGAAGGCGGAGACCGAACGGAACAGGTCGGGGTGGTTCAGCGCCAGCGTCAGGGCGCCGTGGCCGCCCATCGAATGGCCGCTGATCGACCGGACGCCCGTCGTAGCAAATTGGGCGTCGATCAGCGCGATCAGTTCCTCGGTGACATAGGTCTCCATGCGGAAATGCGGCGCCCAGGGCGGCTGCGTCGCATCCAGATAGAAGCCCGCGCCCTGACCCAGATCATAGGCGGGATCGTCGGCGACGCCCTCTCCGCGCGGGCTGGTGTCGGGCGCCACGATGATGACGCCATGTTCGGCGGCGGCCTGGTAGGCCCCCGCCTTGGTGGTGAAGTTGTCCTCGGTGCAGGTCAGGCCCGACAGCCAGATCAGCACCGGGAAGGGCCCCTCCCCGCCTGGAACGAAGACCGACAGCGTCATCGGCGTGCCGGTCGCCGTGCTGTCGTGCTTCAGATAGCGCAGGGTTCCGCCGTGGACAGCGTGGGTCTTGGTGGTCTGCAAGGTCATGACTTCTGGCTAGTGCAACCGGCCGATGTCCGCAACGCGCGAAGCTCGTGATAGAGTCGGCGAGCGACCGACCATGAGGATCAAAAGATGATCACCGTCACCGCTTTCAAATGGGTTCCGCCCTTCGCCGCCGGACAAGTTCGGGATCACCGCGTGCGATGGATCCTGAACGAGGCGGGCTGGGCCTATGAAATCCGGTTGCTGGATGCAGTGGACCAGAAGTCGGCGGAATACCGCGCGCTTCAGCCGTTCGGTCAGGTGCCGACGCTGGAGGAGGACGGCCGCGCTCCGATGTTCGAGAGCGGCGCCATCGTCTGGGACATCGCCGAACGAGCGGGCGTGTTGATCCCGTCCGATCCGGTGATGCGAGCGCAGGTTCTGACCAGGTATTTCGCCGCCTTGAACAGCGTCGAAGGCGCGCTGATCAACGTCAGCGAGGCTGAGTTCTTCCTGCCCGACGAAGCGGCCAAGGCGGCGCGGCGGCCGCAGGTTCTGCCCTTCGCCGAAAAGCGATTATCCGAGCTCCAGCTCGCGCTGGGCGACCGTCTGTGGCTGGTCGGAGAAACCTTCACGGTCGCCGACCTGATGATGAGTTCAGTCCTTAAGATCGCCGCATCGCTGGACATGTTAAAGGCCTATCCCGCGCTGCAGGCCTATTTCGACCGCTGCCTGGATCGCCCGGCCTATCGAAAGGCCGTCGCGGACCAGTGTGCGACCATCGCCGCACATGGCCCCCGCGACATGCGATACCGTGAGGCCCAAGCCACCGGCTGACGCCCTTCACCCCACCCGGTGCATGGCGCAGATCTTGTTGCCCGAGGGATCGCGCAGATAGGCCAGGATCATGGGGCCGAAGGGGCCCTTGCGTTCGCCGGGCGGGTCCTCGATGGCGCGACCACCGGCGGCGACGCCGGCGTCGTGGAAGGCCTGGACCATCTCGGCCGTATTGGCGTGAAAACCGATGGTGCCGCCGTTGGCGTGACAGGCCGGCTCGCCGTCGATCGGCGCGCCGATCGCAAAGGCGCCCATGCGGGTGCGCCACCAATAGCGGCCCTTGGGATCCGGCCCCTGGCCCGGCTCGACGCCAAGGGCGCCGAGCGCGGCGTCATAGAACCGGCGCGACGCCTCGATGTCGTTGGCGCCGACGGTGACGTGGGTGAACATGGTCAGACCTCCCTCTTTCGGTCCGTTTTCTTAAACAACGAACCCGACGACGCGCAAGGCGTCAGAACACCACGACCGAGCGGATGCTCTTGCCCTCGTGCATCAGGTCGAAGGCCTTGTTGATGTCGTCCAGGGCGAAGGTGTGGGTGATCATCGGGTCGATCTCGATCTTGCCGTCCATGTACCAGTCGACGATCTTGGGCGTGTCGGTGCGGCCGCGCGCGCCGCCGAAGGCCGAACCGCGCCAGACGCGGCCGGTCACCAGCTGGAACGGGCGGGTGGCGATCTCCTTGCCGGATTCGGCGACGCCGATGACGACGCTCTCGCCCCAGCCGCGGTGACAGGCCTCAAGCGCCTGGCGCATGACGACGGTGTTGCCGGTGCAGTCGAAGGTATAGTCCGCGCCGCCGCCGGTCAGTTCGACCAGATGGGCGACCACGTCGGAGACTTCCTTCGGGTTGACGAAATGGGTCATGCCGAAGCGACGGCCCCATTCTTCCTTGTCGCCGTTGATGTCCACGCCGACGATCATGTCGGCGCCGACCATCTTCAGCCCCTGGATGACGTTCAGGCCGATGCCGCCCAGGCCGAAAACGACGCAGTTGGCGCCCGGCTCGACCTTGGCCGTGTTGACCACGGCGCCGACGCCGGTGGTCACGCCGCAACCGACGTAGCAGGCCTTGTCGAAGGGCGCGTCCTTGCGGATCTTGGCCACCGCGATCTCGGGCAGGACGGTGTAGTTCGAGAAGGTCGAGCAGCCCATATAGTGGGCGATCGCCTGACCCTTGTAGCTGAAGCGGCTGGTGCCGTCGGGCATGACGCCCTTGCCCTGGGTGCCGCGAATGGCGGTGCACAGGTTGGTCTTGCGCGACAGGCACGACTTACACTGGCGACATTCCGGCGTGTACAGCGGGATGACGTGATCGCCGACCGCGACCGAGGTCACGCCCGGCCCCACCTCGACCACCACGCCTGCGCCCTCGTGCCCCAGGATCGAGGGAAAGACGCCCTCGGAATCCAGGCCGTCCAGCGTATAGGCGTCCGTATGGCAGATGCCGGTGGCCTTGATCTCGATCAGCACCTCGCCGGCGCGCGGCCCCTCCAGATCGACCTCGACGATCTCCAACGGACGTTTGGCCTCGAAGGCGACGGCGGCGCGGGTTTTCATGGCGGGGGCTCCTGAACGATTCCCTCCTCTTCTAGGGCAGGCGCAGGATGGTATGAAGCCGTCATGTCACACACAAACCTCGTCGTCCTGACCGGAGCCGGGATATCGGCCGAGAGCGGCGTGCCGACGTTTCGGGCGTCGGATGGGCTGTGGTGCGGGCATCGGGTCGAGGATGTGGCGACGCCCGAAGGCTATGCGGCCGATCCAGCGCTGGTGCAGGACTTCTACAATCAGCGGCGGCGGCAGTTGGCCGAGGTTCAGGCGAATGCAGCGCACCGGGCGCTGGCGGCGTTGGCGGCGCGGTGGCGGGGCGACTTCCTGCTGGTGACGCAGAACGTCGATGATTTGCACGACCGAGCGCATGAAGAGACGCCGCCGGCCGCCGGGTTCGAGCTGATCCATATGCACGGCGAACTGCTGAAAGGCCGCTGCACCCGGTCGGGCGTAGTGATGGGCTGGGCCGGGGACATGGCGGCGGATGAGGCCTCGCCGCATCACCCGCAGGGCGTCATGCGGCCGCACATCGTCTGGTTCGGGGAGATGCCGCTTCAAATGGAGCGCATCGAGCGGGCGCTGGAGGCCTGCGACCTGTTCGTGTCCATCGGCACGTCGGGCGCGGTCTATCCGGCGGCGGGCTTCGTGCAGGCGGCGCGGTATGCCGGAGCACGGACGGTCGAGATCAACCTGGAGCCGACGTCGGGGGCGCGCCTGTTCGACGAAAGCGTTTACGGGCCGGCGACTCAAGCCGTGCCGGCCTTCTTCGACACGCTGTAGAGACGAAAACGGCGGCCGCTGCGAAGGCGGCCGCCGTTCCGGCGTTCGAGGTCGCGGCGGCTTAGGCCAGGACGACGATGGTTACGCGGCGGTTCTGCGAACGGCCCTCGGGCGTGTCGTTCGAGGCGACCGGCTGTTCCTGGCCATAGGAGATGGTGGCCATGCGGTTCAGGGCGACGCCCTGGCGGTTCAGGAAGCGACGCACGGCCTCGGCGCGTTGCTCGCCCAGCTGGTCGTTATGCTCGGGCGTGCCGGTCGAGTCGGTGTAGCCCTGGATTTCCAGATAGACGTTCTTGTTCTCGCCCTGCAGACGCTGGGCGAACTGGGCCAGGCGCTGCTCGGCCTCGGGCGACAGGGCCGCCGCGTCGGTGGGGAATTTCACGGAATCGTCCGACAGCACGACCTGATAGAGGAACTTACCCTCGGCCAGCTTGTGCGCGTCGTTGGCGCGTTGCAGGGCCTGGCCTGCGGTGCCTTCGACGGTGGTCACGCGGTTGTCGACGACTTCGACCTGATCACGCACGAAACGATGGCTGGCGCAGCCGCTGGCCGCAAAGCCGAGGGCGATGAGGGCGCCGCCGACGACCGCCGTCCTGAGTTTCGATCTGCTCAAGTTCTGTCTCCTTCTTGCCGGGAGCGCCACACCCAGTTCATGCGCAAGATGAAAATGGCGTATGAGACAAGGCGGAGTAATGACGCGCTTTGGGCGGCATCATGTCAGCTTGACCATAAGCAGATGGAATATTCGCGTTATTCTTGCATGAGCACGGAACCATCACCTCAGTGAAGACGTTGCGCCGCCGACGGCCAATGCCGGAGGGCGGACACGCTCATCTATCGCCGCTCTGCGCCGTCGCGCGGTTGTATTCACGACGACGCCACTTTCCTGACGCGACCGAATGTTTTCAACGGAGCCTGGCGGTTTTTACAGGCGTTTTGTCCCGATGACCATGCGGCGGCGTGTTCAACTCCCATCACGGATCGGCGATTGAGCGCGGCGCGCACACGGCGCTGGGCGCTGGCGGCGACGCCGATCCTGGCCGCGCATCTGGGGCTGGCCCTGTTGATGCACGGCGGTGCGGAGCCGACCGTCGAGACGCCGCAGACGCCGCCGATGATGGTCGAACTGGTCGAGCCGCCTCCGCCGCCGCCCGCGCGCGTGATCTCGCCCGATCTCTCACCCAAGTCTGACGCGCCGGCCGCCGCCGCCCAGGCGGCCGCGCCGGCCAAGCCCGCGCCCCAGCGGCGACCGCCTGCCGTGGCGGCGGCGCGACCGCGATTGGTGGTCAGCAGACGCCCGCCCGACGTCGAACCCCTGCCCGCCGCGCCCGCTCCGCCGGGTCCGCCTCTGCCTCTGCTGGGCGCGGCCCAGATCGCCGGCGCCATGACGGTCGGCGCAGGTTCGGGCGGCGGCGGCGGAACGGGCGTCGGCGGCTCGGGCGGTTCGGGAGGGACCGGCGCGGGTTCAGGCTCGGGCGGAGGGGCGTGCGACATGGTGCGCTGGGTCCAGGACGCGGTGCGCGACGACCAGGCCGTGCGCCGCGCCGTCATCGCCGCGTCCCAGGACATGGATGCGAACGGACGCGCCATCCTGGTCTGGAACGGCGACTGGCTGCAAAGCCGCAACCAGGCGGGCAAGGGTCTGGCGGGCGTGCGCCAGGCCATCGCCCTGGAAGTCGCCTTCGCCCCGGCCGAGTGCAAAAGCCAGCGCATGACAGGCCTGGCGGTCCTGAAGCTGGAAGACCGCCCCGGCGGCGCGCAACTGGCCCTGGGCAAGGGCAGCTGGCGCTGGTCGGACCTGCTGGGCGCGGGCTGACGCGCCGACGCCCAGCAGACGGTCGTCGGCAAAAAAACCGTCTAATTCGTCTAATTCGTCTGATTTCTTTCTCCCCGACTATGCGGTGCGTTTCGTGCGAACGAACCGGGACAGCATCGCACGGCTTGGAAGCGTGGGCAGGAAGAGGATGCCTGTGGGCGATAGGCGCTTGAAAACACGAGACTGACCCCACGCGAATAGGATGGCTGACCCTATCCCTTCGTCATCCTGCGGCGAGCGGAGAGAAACTGGAGGGCGACGAAAGAAAGACGTGCGCGCGGTTGCGCTCCTCTCCTTGGACACGCACCTAGCCTGCCATGCCCGTCTCCCCAGCCTATCGCCCCGAACCGCGCTTTTTTGATTTGGGCGCGGACTATGCCGATGCGGTTCAGGCCGCAGATTTTCCTCAGACGATCCTGCGGTTTCGCAACGACCGCGCGGCCGCCGAGGTCGGGCTGGAGGGGCCGAGCGAGGCGGAATGGATCGCGGCGTTCGGGCGGTTCGAGCCCCTGCCGGGACAGCCCGGTCCGATCGCCATGCGCTATCACGGGCATCAATTCCGTCACTACAATCCCGATCTGGGCGACGGGCGCGGGTTCCTGGCGGCGCAGATGCGCGACGCCTCGGGTCGGCTGATGGATTTGGGAACGAAGGGCACCGGCCAGACGCCCTGGTCGCGAGGTGGCGATGGGCGGCTGACGCTGAAGGGCGGGGTGCGCGAGGTTCTGGCAGCGACGATGCTGGAGGCGCAAGGCGTCCCGACCAGCCGCGCCTTTTCGCTGATCGAGACCGGCGAGGCGCTGGAGCGCGGAGACGAGCCGTCGCCGACGCGGTCGGCCGTTCTCGTGCGACTGTCGCACAGCCATGTGCGGTTCGGGACGTTCCAGCGCGCGGCCTATCTGGGACGCAAGGATCAGATCGAGGCGCTGATCGAACACGTGCGCAGCCTGTATCATCCGGACGTGGCCAGCAACGATGCGCCCGGTCTGCTGCGGGCTGTTGTCGAGGCCTCGGCGAAACTGACGGCGCGGTGGATCGCGGCGGGTTTCGTGCACGGGGTGCTGAACACCGACAATCTGAACGTCACGGGCGAGAGCTTCGACTATGGCCCCTGGCGGTTCTTGCCTGAATACGATCCGGCCTTCACCGCCGCCTATTTTGACCAGACTGGCCTTTACGCCTTCGCACGCCAGCCCGAGGCCGTGTTCTGGAACCTGACGCAACTGGCCGGCTGTCTGAAACTGGTCGCCGAGGTCGAGCCTTTGACCGATGCGCTGAACGGCTTCGGTCCCGCCTATATCCGCGAGCTGCGCCCCGCCTTTTTGATGCGGCTGGGCGTCCACAGCCTGGGCGAGGCGGCGGATCAGCGGCTGGTCGATACGACCCTGGCCCTACTGCGCGAAGGCGGCGCGGCCCTACGGTGGGAGCCGCTGTTCTTCGACTGGTTCGGGGGCTTCGCCTCCTCGGCCCGCGCCCTGTCAGGACCGCGCGCGAAGCATTACCAGGGCGAGGCCTTCGACGCCTTCCGCTTCGCCTTGATGGAGCACGAACCGGACCGGATCGAGCGACTGGAGCATCCGATGTTCGCCGCCCGTGAACCGGAAGAGATGCTGATCGACGAGGTCGAGGCGATCTGGGCCGCCATCGCGGACGCCGACGACTGGACGCCCTTCCAAGCCAAGCTGGATCGACTGGAGGCGGCGCGTCTGGCCTGGGGCTTCACCGCCTGAAGCCAACCTTACGAAAGCTTCATCTCGTTTATCGATAATTTTCTTGCCCGTTTATCGATAAATCCATATCGATAGTCACCAAGGCGGTCGCGGAGGGCGACCCGAATGGAAGGGCTTTCGAGATGAAGATGATCGGCAAATATTCCGTCGCCAGCGCCCTGCGCTGGCTGCTGGGCTTCGTCAATGTGTTCGTGATGATCGGTGCCATCGCCACCATGCTCGTCTTCCTGTTCACCCTGATCGTGCCCAGCTTCGGTGCGGGCCTGATCGACGGACTGAAGGGCGCCCACGCTGATCCGAACAACACCCTGCAATGGACAGGTCGCCTGACCTTTCTCGGCGCGGCGATGGCCTGCGGCTTCACCTGGTGGATTATCAACCGGTTGCGACGCATCCTGCTGTCGCTCAATCAGGGCGACGCCTTCGAGTTCGCCAACGTCAAACGACTGCAAGGCGTGGGTCTGGGCCTGATCGGCATTCAGCTGACGGCGCTGCTGCTGGTCTTCGTCGCCCCGCAGAGCATCGGCCAGTCGCCGTCCGACTATGACTTCGACCTGGGCTCCTGGCTGGGCATTCTGGTGGTCTTCATCCTGGCCGAGGTGTTCCGGCAGGGGTCGGCCATGCGCGACGAACAGCTGACCACGGTCTGAGGAGCGCGCGCCATGATCATGATCCACCTGGACCGGCTGCTGCTCGAACGCCGGATGTCCCTGACCGAACTGTCAGACCGCGTCGGCGTCACCCTGGCCAATCTGTCGATCCTGAAGACCGGCAAGGCCCGCGCGGTGCGCTTCTCGACCCTGGACGCCCTGTGCCGCGAACTGGACTGCCAGCCCGGCGACCTGATCGTCCAGACGCCGGGGCCGCAACCCGAAGACTGAAATCGCGCGTCGCAAATCCTTGTGGGGCATTGGGAATCGGCCCAATGCCCCCGGACCGTAACAGAAAGTCATCAGCTGATGTCATCAGTTGATGTCATCGCATGATGACAACGCTCTGAAGCGCCGCTATATAGGCTTCAGCGAACGGCTCCCCGGGGAACGCCCCAAGGCCTGATCGCAGCCGTTCATGACCTTCAGGCGTCCTCCCCGATGACCACCTCGACCTTCACCACCGCGCCGTCGCGCAACCGCGCCGCCTACGCCAACATCGCCCTTTGGACGCTGCAGGGCTGGATCGCGATGTTCTTCATCGCCGCCGGCTACGCCAAGCTGACCGAGCCGATGACCAACCTGATCAATCTGATGGGCTGGCCCGCCATCGCGCCCGAGAACATGGTGCGCGGCCTGGGCGTGGTCGAGATCGTTCTGGCCATGGGCGTGTTGAGCCCGCTGATTTCGTGGCGGGTGGGTCGCCCTCTGCTGCTGACGGCGGCGGT
>NZ_DAMBJX010000003.1:49697-64241 GCF_032067225.1 Brevundimonas vesicularis
GCGGCGGTCGGCCTGGTCGTCATGGAAGCGACCATGATGACGATCCATGCGCTGAGCCAGGACTTCGGATTGGCGGCGGTCAACGCCGTCCTGCTGGCCATCACCGTCCCGGTGCTGCTGGGCCGCCGCAGGGCCTGATTGCTGCAGGCCTGATTGAAAGAGATCGAACGCCGGACCCCTCTCCCCCCTGCAGTCCGGCGTTTGCGCCCGGAGCTTCCCCCCAGGCTCCGGGCTTTTTCATGCCTGATCGTCAGCAAGAGAGAAAAGCTTACCCTTACGTGCGCGTAAGCCTCTTCCCTTTACGCGCACGTCAAGTTATGAAGGCGTATGGCCACCGCCGACGACCACCGCACCTATTCCATTCGCCAGCTGTGCCGCGAGTTCGGCGCCACGGCGCGCGCCCTTCGATTCTATGAGGACAAGGGCCTGCTGACGCCCGCGCGCAAGGGCCAGACCCGCGTCTATGACGCGCGCGACCGCGCCCGGTTGAAACTGATCCTGAGGGGCCGTCGCATCGGCTTCACCCTTCAGGAGATCCAGGACATGATGGATCTCTATGATCAGAAGGATCACAACGTCCATCAGATGGCCGTGGCCCTGGTGCGGCACCGCGCCCAGATCGCGGCGCTGAAACAGCAGCTGGAAGATATCGAAGGCGCCATCGAGACGGCCGAACAGGCCTGCGCCTGGATGGAATCCAAGCTGTCCGAACACCGCCCCGACCTGCTGCCGGGCGCCGAAGACTACGAGAAGCTGCTGCGCGCGCGTCTCAACCACGACCACCACCACCCCTTCAAAGCAAGAGCGTAATCCATGGCCTACAAGGCGCCTGTCCGCGACTTCACCTTCATCCTGAATGAAGTGCTGGAGATCGACCGCTACACCAACCAGCCGGGCTTCCAGGACGTCTCTTCGGATCTGGTCAGCCAGATCCTGGAAGAAGGCGCCAAGTTCGCCGACGAGGTCATCGCCCCGATCAACAATCCGGGCGACAAGGAAGGCTGCCACTGGGCCGAAGGCGGCGTGGTGACGGGACCCAAGGGCTGGAAGGAAGCCTATAAGGCCATGTCGGAAGCCGGCTGGATGGCGCTGGCCGCCGACCCGGCCTACGGCGGTCAGGGCATGCCCAGCGTGGTGGCCTCCGCCTTTGGTCAGATGACGGCCGGCGCCTCGGCCGCCTTCTCGATGTATCCGGGTCTGACGGCCGGCGCCTATGCCGGCATTCACGCCAACGCCTCGGACGAGCTGAAGCAAAAATACCTGCCCAAGATGGCGACCGGCGAATGGTCGGGCACGATGAACCTGACCGAGCCGCAGTGCGGCACGGACCTGGGCATGGTCCGCACCAAGGCTGTGCCGAACGGCGACGGCTCCTATTCGATCACCGGCCAGAAGATCTGGATTTCGGCGGGGGAGCACGACTTCGCCGACAACATCATCCACACGGTGCTGGCCCGCGTCGAAGGCGCGGTTCCGGGCATCAAGGGCCTGTCGCTGTTCGTCGTGCCCAAGTTCCTGGTCAATGAGGACGGTTCGCTGGGCGAGCGCAACAGCTTGGAATGCGCCGGGCTCGAGCACAAGATGGGCATCCACGGCAACGCCACCGCCGTCATGCAGTACGACGGCGCCAAGGGCTGGCTGATCGGCGAAGAAGGCCGCGGCATGAACAATATGTTCGTGGTGATGAACGAGGCGCGCCTCGGCACCGGCCTGCAGGGCCTGGCCATCGGCACCGCCGCCTATCAGGCCGCCGTCGAGTTCGCCAAGGACCGCCTGCAAGGCCGCTCGCTGACCGGACCGAAGAACCCGGACGGCCCGGCCGACAGCATCATGGTCCATCCCGACGTGCGCCGCATGCTGCTGGAATCCAAGGCCTTCGTCGAAGGCGGCCAGGCCTTCATCCTGTGGACCGCGCTTCACGCCGACCTTGAGAAGTCCGAGGACGCGGCCGTAGCCCAGAAGGCCAAGGATTACATGGGCCTGCTGACGCCGGTGCTGAAGGCCTATCTGACCGACAAGGGCTTCCACGTCGCGTCTTTGGGCATGCAGGTGCACGGCGGTTCGGGCTACACCGAACACTTCACCGCCTCGCAGTATCTGCGCGACGCCCGCATCACCATGATCTACGAGGGCACCAACGGCATCCAGGCGCTGGATCTGGTCGGCCGCAAGCTGCCCGCCAACGGCGGTCGCGCCATCATGACCTGGTTCGGCGAGATCGACGCCTTCGTCGCCGAGAACAGCGGCAATGAAGCGATCAAGCCCTTCGTCGACGGCCTGGCGGACGTGAAGGCCAAACTGCAGGACGGCACCATGTGGCTGATGCAGAACGGCATGGCCAATCCGGACAACGCCGGCGCCGCATCGACCGACTATCTGAACGTCTTCGGCCTGACGGCGCTGGCCTATATGTGGGCGCAGATGGCCAAGGTGGCTCAAGCCCAGGTCAAGGCCGGTTCGACCGACCCCTACTACGCCAACAAGATTCAGACCGGCCGCTACTTCGTCGAGCGCATCCTGCCCGACGCGGAAGCCCATCTGAAGAAGATGAAGACCGGCGCCGACGTGCTGATGGCCATGCCGGCCGAGGCGTTCTGATCTCAAACTGACGACGAAACGGGTCGGCGATCTCGCCGGCCCGTTTTTCTTATCAACCAGACGGGCAAAAGCCCGCGAACCTCAGGGACGAAACCGATGAACGTGCTGGGCAGCCCCGATCCCGATTTCATGCGTGAAGAAGAGATCACCCTCTTCTCCGACAGCGTCGGCAAATGGATCGACGAGCACGCGCCGCTTGAGAAGGTGCAGCAATGGATCGCCGACTCCTCGGTGCCGCGTCAGCTGTGGAACGACGCGGGCGAGGCGGGCCTGTTGGGCCTGTCGCTGCCGGAAGAGGACGGCGGTTTCGGCGGCGACTATCGGCACGAGGTCGTCTTGATGCGTCAGCTGGGCTGGAAGGGCGCGGACCACTTCGGCATTTCGCTGCACAATGCGATCGTAATGCCCTACATCTGGCATTACGGCACCGAGGAGCAGAAGCAGCGCTGGCTGCCGCGCCTACAATCGGGCGAATTGGTCGGCGCCATCGCCATGACCGAACCGGGCGCCGGATCGGACTTGCAAGGGGTGAAGACCACGGCGGTCAAGTCGGGCAACGGCTATGTCGTCAACGGCTCCAAGACCTTCATCACCAACGGCCAGCTGGCCAACTTCCTGATCGTGGTCGCCAAGACCGATCCGGCCGAGGGCGCCAAAGGCACTTCCCTGATCGTGGTCGAGACCGATGGCGCGGAAGGGTTCGAGCGCGGTCGCAACCTGCACAAGATCGGCATGGAGGCCAACGACACCTCCGAACTGTTCTTCAACGATGTGAAGGTCCCCGGCGACAACATCATCGGCGGGACCGAGGGCCAGGGCTTCGTCCAACTGATGCAGCAGCTGCCCCAGGAGCGGCTGAACATCGCCGTCCAGGGCGTCGCCGCCGCCGAGCGCGGCCTTGAGGCGACGCTGGCCTACGTCAAGGAGCGTAAGGCCTTCGGCAAGCGCGTCATCGACTTCCAGAACACCCAGTTCAAACTGGCCGAGGTCAAGACCAAGCTGACCGTCGCCAAGGTTTTCACCGACCACTGCATCGGCCTGCATCTGCAGGGCAAGCTCGACGCCGCCACCGCCTCCATGGCCAAATACTGGGTCACCGACATCCAGGGCGAGACCATCGACGAGATGCTGCAGCTGCACGGCGGCTATGGCTATATGAACGAATATCCGATCGCCCAGCTGTACAAGGACGCCCGCGTCCAACGCATCTACGGCGGCACCAACGAGATCATGAAACTGCTGATCGCGCGGACGCTGTAAGGATATCGATCCGTCCCTTGTGATCCAGGCCTTTCACTTCGCTGCGGCCGAGATGACAAGCGGTTTGTGTCAGGTCATGTAGGGGCATGATCCGCCTTTACGTCACATCGCCGCTCGCCGCCGCCGCTCCCGTTGCGCCCACGCTGGACCAATCGCGCTATCTGACCCAGGTCATGCGGCTGAAGGCCGGGGACGATCTGCTGGTGTTCAACGGGCGCGATGGGGAGTGGCGCTGCACTGTCGCGGAAGTGCTGAAGAAGGGCGTCATCCTGCGCGCCGAGGAACAGGTGCGACCCCAGACCTTCGGTCCTGATCTGGAAATGATCGTGGCGGTGGTGAAGAAGGCTCGCGTTGAGACAGTTGTGGAGAAGGCCGCCGAGCTTGGCGCGCGACGGGTGCGGCTGGTGCTGACAAAACGCACCAACGCTGACCGCATCCGCCTGGACCGGCTGGACGCCATCGCCGAAGAGGCCGCCGAACAGACCGGGCGGATGGACGTGCCCGCCGTCGATGATCCGATCAAGCTGGACACCCTGCTGGACGGCTGGGATACCGGACGCCGGCTGATGTTCTGCGACGAGACGGGCGGGGCGCCCGCCGTCTCGTCCCTGCGCGACGCAGGCGAAGGCCCCTGGTCCATCCTGATCGGGCCGGAGGGCGGGTTCTCGCCGGAAGAGGGCGAGCGGCTGCGGTCCCTGCCTTTCACCACGGCCGTGTCTCTGGGCCCGCGCATCCTGCGCGCCGACACCGCCGCCATCGCCGCCATGACCCTGTGGCAGGCGGCCGTCGGTGATTGGGAACGATAAGTCCGCCCCTCAGGCACTAGCCGACGCGCGACGAGCGTCAGGGAAAGACTAAAGCCCTCTTGAGCCTTGCCGCAATCTTGCCCATCTAGCCGCGACACACGGTCGCTTACGATGCGCCCGCAGGGGACTGACGCATGACCGATAACGCGCCGCTGACCAGGACCGACCTCATCGAGGCCATGTCCAAGGGGATCAAGCCCAAGGACCAGTGGCGCATCGGCGCCGAGCACGAGAAGTTCGGCTTCGACAAGACCACCCTGGCCCGGCCCGCCTATGACGGCCCGAACGGCATCAAGGCCATGCTGGAGGGTCTGCAACGCTTCGGCTGGTCGCCCGTCGAGGAAAACGGCTTTCTGATCGGACTGGAGCGAAGGAACAGCGAAGGCTTCGTCGCCTCGGTCAGCCTGGAGCCGGGCGGTCAGTTCGAACTGTCGGGCGCGCCGCTTCTGACCATCCACGACATCTGCAACGAGACCGGCCAGCACCTGATGGAGGTCAAGCAGGTCGCCGACCAGATCGGCGTCGGCTTCCTGGGCGCCGGTTTCGACCCGCTGTGGACGCGCGAACAGGTGCCGGTCATGCCCAAGGGCCGCTATGACATCATGCGCGCCTATATGCCCAAGGTCGGCACCCTGGGTCTGGACATGATGCTGCGCACCTGCACCATTCAGGCGAACCTGGACTTCAATTCCGAAGCCGACATGGTGATGAAGTTCCGCACCTCGCTGGCGCTGCAACCCATCGCCACCGCCCTGTTCGCCTGCTCGCCGTTCACCGAGGGCCGCCCCAACGGCTTCCTGTCGGCGCGGGCCAATGTCTGGACAGACACCGACGCCGATCGCACGGGCATGCTGGGCTTCGTGTTCGAGGACGGTTTCGGCTTCGAGCGCTACGCCGACTATGCGCTGGACACGCCGATGTATTTCGCCAAGCGCGACGGCCATTATATCGACGCCTCGGGCCAGTCGTTCCGCGATTTCCAGGTCGGCAAACTGCCCGCCCTGCCCGGCCAATATCCGACCCTCAAGGACTGGAACGACCACCTGACCACCCTCTTCCCCGAGGTGCGGCTGAAGGCCTATCTGGAAATGCGCGGCGCCGACGGCGGGCCGTGGAGCCGCATCTGCGCCCTGCCCGCCCTGTGGGCCGGGGTTCTGTACGACGCGCCGTCGCTGGCCGCCGCCTGGGACCTGGTCAAGGACTGGGACATCGCCGACCACGAACGCCTGCGCCGCGACGTGACCCGCCTGGGTCTGAAAGCCGAGGTGGCGGGCCGATCGGTGCGCGACATCGCCGTGGACCTGGTGAACATCGCCAAACAGGGGCTGAAGAACCGCGCCAAATTTTCGGGCGGCATGGTGGACGAGCGCGGCTATCTGTCGGAACTGGAAGACATCGCCGACAGCGGGATCACGCCGGCTGAGCGCCTGTTGGACCTGTATCACGGCGCCTGGCAGGGCGACGTGAAGCGCATCTACGCCGACTTCGCCTATTAGGGGACGGTGTAGTCCGAGCAGTCGGGCAGCGGGCTGTCCGGTTTGTATTCGCCGGCCTTGGCGTCGAAGGTGAACCGACGGATAAAGCTACATTCTGGATCGCGCGCGGCGATCAGGTCGGCAGGCTTCAGCGGCGGCTTCTCCAGCGAGTCTTCGGATCGCGAGGCGCCGCGCGGATAGGCCGTCGCCGTCGTCTCATAGGTCAGGACCGGCATTGCATCCGCCGCGTCGCTCGCGGTCAGGGTCGCAGCGAAACTGTATTTGTCGTGGCATGCGCCGGCGCGCTGGGTCATGTCCTCCTCGCTGAAACAGGCGCGGATCATCAGCGAACCCTGGATCGGCACGATCAGCACCGGTGCGGCGCCGGTGTCGCCGTCCGCATCCAGCCGATAGAGCCGCAACTCCGTCGCCTGCCCGCCGCCGCCGGAATAGATGCTGCGGCTCTCCATCTCGACCCCGGCCAGAAACCCGCCGTCCGACAGCCTGATCAGGCCATTCCATGGCTTGTAATTTTCCACCTCGCCCGACGCCCCTTGCGGCGCGGCCGGCAGGGCGTCTGGCGCACGAACGACCGGGGTGAAGACCGGCTCGCCGTCACGCGTCTGCTGCGTCAGCCCGACGCACAGAGCCCCGTCGGCCGTGCAGGCCCGGTCGTCGGCCAGGGTCAGGGATTCGATTCCGTTCCCTGATGGCGGGGATTGCAGCATGGCGATCGCGGCGAGGAGCAAGATCATGCGCCGACCCTAGCCCAGACGGCGCACGACGCCATCGGCCCGTTTCGCGTCGCTGCAAAGGCGAGCTTAACGGATGCGCCGTAACATGGGTCTCAGTTCGAGAGAGTGCGCAATGACCTGTTCGCCCGTTGCGGCCCTGGCCTTCCCCACAGCCGATGTCGATCTGGACACTTTCTTCGATGTGTCGCTGGATCTGCTGGTGGTGCGCGAGCTGGATGGGCGCGTGGTCAAGGCCAGCGCCTCCTGGTTCACGGTGCTGGGCTATCGCCCCGACGAGATCGAGGGCCAGGGCCTGTTGCGGCTGATCCACCCGGACGACCATGCCGCCACCCGCCAGAGCATCGTCGAGGTCGAAAACCGGCGGCCCGGTGATCCGGTCCTGGGCCAGATCAACCGCTATCGCCACAAGGCCGGTCATTACGTCGCCGTCGAATGGCGCGCCCATCGGCAGGGCGACCGCATCTATGGCATCGCCCGCGACGTGACCGAAAAGGTCGCGGCAGAGCAGGCCCTGCGCGAAGCGACCGCCGCCGCCGAGGCCGCCAATGCCGCGAAGTCCGAGTTCCTGGCCAACATGAGCCACGAGATCCGCACGCCCTTGAACGGCGTGATCGGGATCGTCGACGCCCTGTCGCGCACCGAGTTGACGCCCGAGCAGGCCGAGATGGTGGCCCTTATCGCAAGCTCCGGCGTAACGCTGGAACGGCTGGTGTCCGACATTCTGGATGTGTCCAAGATCGAGGCGGGGCATCTGGATCTGGAAAGCCGACCCTTCGATCTGGACGAAGCCGTCGCCGCCCCGCTGGACATCATGCGGTTGAAGGCCGAGGCCAAGGGACTGACCTTCGACATCCGCCGCGACGCCGATGCGCGCGGCATGTTCGTCGGCGACAGCACCCGCATCCGTCAGGTGCTCGACAATCTGCTGTCCAACGCCATCAAGTTCACCCATCAGGGCTCGGTCGGTGTCGCCCTTGCGGTGGACGAGGATTCCGACGGCCTGACCCAGCTAACGCTGCGGGTTGAGGATACGGGCGTCGGCTTCTCCTCCGACCACGCGGCTCGTCTGTTCGATCGGTTCAGCCAGGCGGACAGCACCATCACGCGCCGGTTCGGCGGCACGGGCCTGGGCCTGTCGATCTGTCGTTCGCTGGTCGAGCTGATGGGCGGGCGGATTTCCGCAGCCTCCACGCCGGGCGTCGGCAGCCGGTTCACCGTCGAGATACCCCTGACGCGCGCCGCATCCCTGACCGAACATGATGCGCAACGACGCGCTCGCGCGGCCGAGGCCGACCGCGCCCTGGTGCCCCTACACGTGCTGCTCGCCGAGGATCACCCGGTCAACCAGCGCGTCGTGCAGCTGATCCTGGCGGCGCACGCCATGCAGGTCGTCACCGTCTCAGATGGCGAACAGGCCCTGGCCGCTTTCCAGTCCGAGACGTTCGACTTGATCCTGATGGACATGCAGATGCCGGGAATGGACGGCCTGACCGCCACCCGCGCCATTCGCCGGATCGAGGCCGCCCGTCCCGATCAGGACCGTACGCCGATCATCATGTTGAGCGCCAACGCCATGAGCGAGCACCGCGACCAGGCGCGCGATGCCGGCGCCGACCTGCACGTCCCCAAACCCATCACCGCCGCCAGCCTGCTGGCCGGAATACAGGCAGCGACCGCGCCCTGATCCGAAGTTGACAAAGTTTGCCAAGCGACCATTCTCGTCGAGAGGAGGACGACTATGGCGACAATGAATATCTCACTGCCCGATCCCATGAAGGCCTGGGTCGAGGAACAGGCGAAATCCGGGCGCTACGCCAACACCTCGGACGTGGTGCGCGACCTGATCCGCCGCGAGCAGGTCAAGGCCGAGAAGATCGCCCATTGGCAAAGGCTGATCGCCGAGGCCGACGCCTCCGGTGTTTCCGACCAGTCGCCACGTGAAGTGATCGAGGAACTGCGCGCCCAGTTGCGTCGCGCCTCCTGATGCTCCGGCTAAGCGGCGAGGCGCGGGCGGACTTGCAGCAGGTCTATCTGCAAGGCCTCGAACTGTTCGGGAGCCGTCAGGCCGATGACTATATCGAGGGTCTGTTCGCGAAACTGGACTTGCTTGCCGATTTTCCACGTCTTGGGGCGGCTCGACGGGAGTTGAGCGCGGACGCCCATGTGATCTTCTACAAAAGCCACGCCATTCTCTATCGAATCGACGATGCGGACGTGTTCGTCCGACGCATTCGGCACGAGCTGGAAGACTGGCAGTCCGACACAACTGGCGTCGGATCGAGCGACGAACGGAGCGAACCATGACCCATTCCATCCATGTCGGCATCGGCGGCTGGACGTTCGAACCGTGGCGGGGGGTCTTCTATCCCGAAGGCCTGGTTCAGAAGCGCGAGCTTGAATATGCGGCGTCGAAACTGACCTCGATCGAGATCAACGGCACCTATTATTCGACCTTCAAACCCGACAGCTGGCGCAAATGGCGCGACGAGACGCCGGACGGCTTCGTCTTTTCGGTCAAGGCCAGCCGCTATTGCACCAATCGCAAGGTGCTGTCCGAAGGCGCCGAGAGCTTCGACAAATTCCTGAGCCAGGGCCTGACTGAACTGGGCGACAAACTGGGCCCGATCAACTGGCAGTTCATGGGCACGAAGAAGTTCGACCCCGAAGACTTCGAGGGGTTCCTGAAGCTGTTACCCAAGGAGAAGGACGGAGTGCGCCTGCGGCACGCGCTGGAGGTTCGCAACCCGACCTTCGCCACCGAACAATTCTATGATCTGGCCCGCAAATACGGCGCGGCCATCGTCTATGCGGTCGATGACGAGGAGCCGACCTGGCCTCAGATCGACGAGGCGACCGCCGACTTCAGCTACGCCCGGCTGATGTCCAGCCGCGAGGACGAGCCGACCGGCATGACGGCGGCCGAGCTGGAGGCGGTGGCGGATCAAGCGAAAGCCTGGGCCAAACGCGGCGAGGTCTTCGCCTATTTCATCTCGGGCGCGAAGGTGCGGAACCCGGCGGCGGCTCAGGCGCTGATCGCCAAGCTGAAATAGGGCTCCGTACGCTTGCGGACCCGCAGCCGTCCCCACATCTGAGGCCGGCTCACTGCAAAGCCTGAAGGACTATTCCCATGCCGATCGCCACACGCGCCTTCGCCGCAACCGCCGCCGACAAGCCGTTGACGCCCTACAGCTTCGAGCGCCGTGATCCGGGCCCGGACGATGTGCTGATCGACATCAAATACTGCGGCGTCTGCCACTCCGACCTTCACGCCGCGCGCGGCGAGACGGGCGGCACCGCCTTCCCCCTGGTGCCGGGTCATGAGATCGCGGGCGTGGTCAAGGCGGTCGGATCGAACGTCACCCGCTTCAAGGAAGGCGACCGCGTCGGCGTCGGCTGCATGGTCGACAGCTGCCGTGAATGCGCCTCCTGCCAGGAAGGCGTCGAACAATATTGCATCCCCGGCTTCACCGGCACCTACGGCGGCAAGGACAAGAAGGGTGGCACGTCGGAAGCCATCACCCAGGGCGGCTATTCCGACCACATCACCGTCGATCAGCATTTCGTCCTGTCCATCCCCGACAGCCTGGCGCTGGACGTCGCCGCCCCCCTGCTGTGCGCCGGCATCACCACCTATTCGCCGCTGAAGGAGTGGGGCGTGGGGCCTGGCTCCAAGGTCGCGGTCATCGGCCTGGGCGGTCTGGGCCATATGGCCGTCAAGCTGGCGGCGGCCATGGGGGCGGACGTCACCGTCCTGTCCACCTCGGACCGCAAGAAGGCCGACGCCGAGCGGATGGGCGCCAAACACTTCCTGATCAACTCCGACAAGGATGCGATGAAGGCGGCGGCCGAGAAGTTCGACCTGATCATCAACACCGTCTCGGCCACGCACGAGATCGCCAGCCACATTCAGTTGCTGGCGCGCGACGGCACCATGATCATGCTGGGCCTGACCACCGAGGGCCTGCCGGTCTTCGCCCTGCCGCTGCTGTGGCGTCGTCGCCGCATCGCCGGCTCGCTGATCGGCGGCATTCGCGAAACGCAGGAGATGCTGGACTTCTGCGCCGAGCACGGCATCGCCTGCGACATCGAGACCATCGCTCCCGATCAGATCAACGATGCCTATGAGCGGATGCTGAAATCCGACGTCCGCTATCGCTTCGTCATCGACATAGAAAAGCTGGCCGCCTGATCGCCGGGACGAAGATCAACGAAACGCGACGGAGGCATGAAACTTCCGTCGCGTCAGATTCTCGCCTTGCGCGCTAGCGCTCGCACGTTAATCCTGAACCGCGACAAGGCCTTCTGAAGGGTCTGCACAGGGACAGGAGACGATATGGCGCGCGTAGCTTTCGTGACGGGCGGGACCCGGGGCATCGGCAAGGCGATCGTTCAGCGC
This sequence comes from Brevundimonas vesicularis, assembly GCF_032067225.1. GTDB lineage: Bacteria > Pseudomonadota > Alphaproteobacteria > Caulobacterales > Caulobacteraceae > Brevundimonas > Brevundimonas vesicularis_F. The sequence continues at coordinate 60,988 of NZ_DAMBJX010000003.1, forward strand.
CTGCATGAGGACGGCTTCAAGGTCGCCGCCGGCTATTCGGGCAACGACGAGGCAGCCAAGGCCATCGCCGATGCGCTGGACGTCATGGTGGTCAAGGGCAACGTCGGCAGCTTCGACGACTGCGCCCGCGCGGTGAAGGAGGTCGAGGACCAACTCGGCCCCATCGACATCCTGGTCAACAACGCCGGCATCACCCGCGACGGCTTCTTCCACAAGATGAGCCACGACCAGTGGTCCGACGTCATCCGCGTCAACATGGACAGCGTCTTCAACATGACGCGCCAGGTCATCAACGGCATGCGCGACCGAGGCCACGGGCGCATCGTCAACATTTCCTCGATCAACGGTCAGAAGGGTCAGATCGGCCAGACCAATTATTCCGCCGCCAAGGCCGGGATGATCGGCTTCACCAAGGCGCTGGCTCTGGAGAATGCGCGCAAGGGCGTGACCGTGAACTGCATCGCGCCCGGCTATATCGACACCGAAATGGTCGGCGCCATGGACCCCAAGGTGCTGGAAGGCATCATCAGCCACATCCCCGTCGGCCGCCTGGGCAAGGGCGAAGAGATCGCCGACATGGTGTCCTGGCTGGTGGGCGAGCGTGCCGGATATGTCACAGGCTGCACACTGTCGCTGAACGGCGGTCAGTACCTGGTGGGTTGAGGCGGGCTTCGCCCAAAATCCGCCGCGCGCGGGTTTCATCAAGTCTGTCATGAAGTTGTTGGGATCGGTCAGGGCGAAAAAATCGCCACGCGTGACCGTGATGGCGGTCGCCGCCATCGCGGTCATTGGCGTGGGCGTCGTCGCGCCTGTGGTCGTCCCGTCCGAAAGCCAGGCCCAGTCGCGTCGGACCGTGCCGCCGACCGCCCGCTACGTCAGCAGCAGCGGCCAAGGGTTCATTCTGGACACCTCCGGATCGCGGCCTCTGATGCGGCTGGAACGCTCGACCGAGGTCTGGGTCTTGCGGCCCACGCCCGCGCCGCGCGGCGACATCATCTATCGCAACGACAATGGCGATCAGGTGCTGCGCGTCACGCCCGACGGCGCGATCACCCTTTACACGACCACCGCTCCGCAAGGCTCGCCCGCCTCGCGCGTCGGCGAGGCGCAGGGCTTGGCCAGCGCGGCCATGACCGGCGCCCAGCTGGTCGACTATTTCATGCGCCAGAGCTACCGCGCCAGCCAGGCGATGGGCCGGCTGATCGTCATCGACGTGGATATCCAGCCCGGCTCTGAACAGGTCGCCGCCGACACCGTCTCGGCCGCCAGCGACGCCATCGTGCGCATGGCGCGGTCCTCCAACCTGCGCGCTCAGGTCGAGCGGGTGCGCCGCGTCGTGGTGTCCGATCAGGGGCGTCCCGGCGTCAGCCTGATCCAGGGCACGCTGCGGATCGTCATCGACGCCGACGCCGGCATCGCCGGCCGCCCGTCTTCGGCCCGCATCGTGCGGGTCGTGGGCGGGGACGCCCTGAACCGCTAGCCCTGGAAGCTGTCCTTGGCCGCCCGGCGCGCGGCGAACTGATCCGCATCCGTGGCGGTCAGGAACGGATTGAACTGCTTCTCCACCCCCAGCATCGTCGGCACGGTCGGCTCGCCGCGCGCGCGCGCCGCGAAGATCGCCTCGGCATGGGCGGCGACTTCTGGCCGGTCATCCAGGCTCAGGGTGAAGCGCGCGTTGGACGCCGTATATTCGTGCGCGCACCAGATCACGGTCTGGTCGGGCCAGGCCTTCAGCCGCTGCAGGCTCTCGAACATCTGCTCGGGCGTGCCCTCGAACAACCGGCCGCAGCCCAGGGCGAACAGGGTGTCGCCGGTAAAGGCCAGATCGTCCGCCGGCGCATGAAACACCACATGGCCGAGGGTGTGGCCGGGCGTTTCGCTGACCTCGAACCGCGTCTCGCCCACCATCACCACATCGCCGTCAGCGATCACCCGGTCCAGCGGCGCGACCTTTCGCACCTCTTCCGGCCCGATGATATCGCAAGCCCAGTCGGCCTTCAGCCGCGCGTTGCCCTCGGTGTGATCGGGGTGCCAGTGGGTGTTCAGGATCAGGTCCAGCCGCCCCCAGCCCAGGCCTTCCAGCTCCTCCAGAATGCGCGCCGCATCGGGCGTATCGACCCCCGCGACCACGCCCGTCGCGGCGTCGCGGATCAGAAAGCCGTAGTTGTCGCTGCGGCAGGGAAACAGATGCACATCCAGGGTCATGCGCCCATCCTAGCAGCAGGGCCGCCGACAGGCCTATAGTGGGGCCATGCGGCGCAGCATCGACGAGCTTCGAACCTTCTACGGCGAGCCGACCGGGGCGCTGGCGCGACGGCTGGTGGCGCGACGGCTGGACGACGCCTGGGGCGAGGCGACCGATTGCGACGTGCTGGGCGTCGGTTACGCCACCCCTTGGCTGGACGCCTTCGTCGGCGCGCGGCGCGTCGTCGCGGCCATGCCGGGCGGGCAAGGCGTCGAGCATTGGCCGACGGTCGGTCGCAACCGCACCCTGCTGGTGGACGACCGCCGCCTGCCTTTTCCCGCCGGATCGTTCGACCGCATCCTGCTGGTTCACGCCCTGGAAGAGGCCGACGACCCCGCCGCCCTGCTGCTGGAAGCGGTGCGCGCGCTGTCGCCCACCGGGCGCATCATCCTGGCGGCGGCGGCGCGCGGCGGCCTGTGGGCGCGGGCGGACAACACCCCCTTTGGTCATGGCCGACCCTTCACCCGGCGTCAGCTGGAACGGCTGGTGCGCGATGTCGGGCTGGAACCGATGGCCTGGTCCCAGACGCTTTATGTCCCGCCTTGGGGGCCGATGCTGCCGCTGGCCGAAGGGTTCGAACAGGTCGGGCGACGGGTCTTTCCCGGAACCGCCGGGCTGATCCTGTTGGAAGCCTCGCGCCACAGTTACGCCCGCATCCGCCCCAGCGGCCATGCCCAGCGCATCGCCGCCCCCGTCCTGGCGCCCCAGCCGGCCGCCTCCGTCTCTTCGCGGGGCGAACATCGCGACTGACGGGGAGTTGACCGTCGCCCCATCTGGCGGGCCGGGCGAAACCGCCTTATGGCGGAGGCCATGCACCGACTGATCCTGATGCGGCACGCCCAGGCCGAAGCTTCCGCCCCCTCCGGCGGCGACGAAGCCCGCCCCCTGTCCGCCGCCGGCCGCGCCGAGGCTCTGCTGATGGGGCGCGCCCTGGCCGAGCGGGGCCTTAAGCCGGACCTGACGCTGGTTTCCACCGCAGCGCGCACCCGCCAGACCTGGGAGCAGATGC
>NZ_DAMBJX010000003.1:64251-83881 GCF_032067225.1 Brevundimonas vesicularis
GATGTGGAAGTCCGCGACGAGGACGCCCTACAACGCTCCCTCCGACGTGATCCGCCGCTTCGTCGAGGCCAGCGAGGACGAGGCCGGCTGCCTGCTGATCCTGGCCCACAATCCCGGCGTCCACGTGCTGGCCGCCGAATATCTGATCGAAAGCGCCGCCTCGCCGGCCGTGGTGGACAAGCTGTCGGCCGGCTTCCCGACCGGCGCCGCCGCCCTATTCAGCGTCGATGTGGCGGGGCGCTGCACCTACGAAGGCTTCCTGACGCCGCGGTCGCTGGGCGCGCCATCCGCATGACAGACGTCGCCTACAAGATCGTCGACGCCGCCGAATGGCGCGCCGCCGTCGCCGAGGGCCGCTATGATGGCGCCCCGGTTGATCTCGCCGACGGCTACATCCACATGTCCACCCAGGCGCAACTGGCCGAAACTGCACGGCGGCATTTCGCCGGGCGCGGCGACCTGCTGCTGCTGACCGTCGATCTCAGCGGGTTCGGCGACGACCTGATCTGGGAGCCGTCGCGCGGCGGCGATCTGTTCCCGCATCTCTACGCCCCCCTGCCCGTCGGCGCCGTCACGGCCTCGCGCGCCTTCTCGGTCACGGCCGACGGCGAGATGGCGTTCGAGGACGACGCATGAGCCTGACTGATCTCGGCGCAGCCCTGCTGCGTCGGCTGGACCCGGAACAGGCGCACCAAATGGCGATCAAGGGGCTGGCGCTCGCCCCCCTGCCCGCCCCGCCCGCCGACGATCCAATCCTGAGAACACGGCTGGCGGGGCTGGACCTGCCCAATCCGGTCGGTCTGGCGGCGGGTCTGGACAAGAATGGCGAGGCCCTGCGCGGCCTGTCGCGCCTCGGCTTCGGCTTCGTCGAGTGCGGCTCGGTCACGCCCCGGCCCCAGCCCGGCAATCCCAAGCCGCGCCTGTTCCGCCTCAGCGAGGACCGGGCGATCATCAACCGGATGGGGTTCAACAACGCCGGGCTCGACGCCTTCGCCGAGCGGCTGGACCAGCGCCCGACGGGCGTCGTGGTCGGCGCCAATCTGGGAGCGAACAAGGACACCGAGGACAAGGCGGTGGACTATGTCGCCGGTCTGCAACGCCTCGCCGGCCGCGCTTCCTATTTCACCGTCAACATCTCCTCGCCCAATACGCCCGGCCTGCGCGCCCTTCAGGGCCGCGAGCAGTTGGACGACCTGTTGGGCCGTATCGACGCCGCCCGTCCCGCCGCCGGACCCTACCGCGTGCCCGTCTTCCTGAAGATCGCGCCCGACCTGATCGCCGACGAGATCGGCATGATCGTCGAGGCGTCTCTGGCCCACCGGATCGACGGTCTGATCGTGTCCAACACCACGCTGGAACGTCCTGAGAGCCTGCGCTCGCCCGACGCCCACGAGACCGGCGGTCTGTCCGGCGCGCCCATCCGTCCCTTCGCGGAAAAAGCCCTGCGCGCGGCAGCCGAGGCGGCGGCCGGTCGTCTGCCCCTGATCGCTGTCGGCGGCATCGACAGTGGGGCCGAGGCCTATGCCCGCATCCGCTTGGGCGCTTCGGCGGTCCAGATCTATTCCGCCCTGATCTATGAAGGCCCCGGCCTGGTCGCCCGCATCAAGCGTGACCTGGCAGCCCGCCTGCGCGCCGACGGCTTTTCCACAGCCGCCGAGGCGGTCGGCGCGTCCCGTTGACGGAGCGTTAGTGTCGATAGGCCTAGGGTGACCGATGCGAGCGATCTGCGTTCGTCATTCGAGGGCCTGAATGAAATCGACCGCCGTCGATATCGCTGAAAGCAGCTGGACCGCCGCCGTTCGTCAGCGCACGGGCGCGGCGGTGCAACGGGTCGTGGCGGCGGCGGCTGTCGCCCTGGTCGTGACCCCGATGGTCGGGGTGCCGTTCACCCTCGGCTGGGTCGTCCTGTATATGGCGGTCCAGGCCATGGAGGTGGTCGTCTATCGACCGATCCTGAAAGGTCCCGACGAGCTTTCGACAGGCCGCAAGCTGGCGATCCTGGCCGTCGTCTTCGCCAATTCGACCGTCTTCTCCTCGCTTTCCCTGGTACTGTGGTGGATCGGCGGCGCGTTCGGCGGTGTTTGCGCCGTCCTGATGCTGACCGCGGTCATGCTGACGGCGATCGTGAACGCCACCCGATGCCAAGCCGTGATGGTCGCCGGCCTCGCACCCCAGGTCGGCTTCCTCTTGGCGACCCCCTTCTTCGTCTATGCGCTGCACGCCCCCGGCCCGCTGGTCATGTCGGCCGCAGCGGCCGTGGTGCTGTTCACCTTCTATGTCGCCATCACCGGCCAGCGCATGGTCGAGGCCAGCGTCACCGTCGTTCGCGCCCACGCCCTGGCCGAAGAATCCCGTCTCAGGGCCGAGCGCAGCCTGGCCGACCACACCACCTTCCTGGCCGCGATCGGCCATGACCTGCGCACCCCGATCGGCGCGATCCTGGCCGGCGCCGCCGAGTTGCGCGCGCCCGACGCCCAGTCGCGCAACAGCGCCAACCTGATCACCGACGCCGGCCTGATGATGAAGGCCCTGCTGGACGACCTGCTGGACCACACCCGGATAGGCGCCGGACGGATGACGGTCGAGGCCAAGGATTTCGACCTGCGGCAAATGCTGGCCCAGACGCTGATGCTGTGGCGCGGCGTCGCCGACGCCAAGGGTCTGAAGCTGCGCATCGAGGGCGCCTCGGCTATGCCCCGCCACGTCAAGGGCGACGTCATGCGCATCCGTCAGGTGCTGAACAACCTGATGTCCAACGCCATGAAGTTCACCGAGCAGGGCCAGATCACCCTGCGGGTCCAGGCCTGGCCCGAGGAACCGTCGGGATACGCCCTGCTGTTCGAGATCGTGGACACGGGTCCGGGCATGACGAGCGATCAACTGGCCCGCCTGTTCACCCCGTTCGACCAGACCGCGGACGGCGTCTCCGCCCGCTACGGCGGCTCGGGCTTGGGGCTTGCGATCAGTCGCAACCTGATCGACCTGATGGGCGGCCGACTGACCGTGCGCAGCGCGCCGGGTCAGGGCTCGCGCTTCACCGTCTCGCTGATCCTGCCGCGTGGCGACGAGGCGGCGCAGATCGTCGAGGTCGTCGATGAAAGCCGCTTGGACATCGCCCGCTCGCTGACGCCCTCAGGCGCGCCCGCGCCCCAGCCCGCGTCCGTCGCCCCTTCGCCCGCACCTGAGCCCGAGCCAGTCGCCGCGACGCCTGCGGCCGCCGACGAGGCCGCGGACCAGCCGCTGCGCCTGCTGGTCGTGGACGACCACGACATCAACCGCCGCGCGGTCCAGCTGATCCTTCAGCCGCTGGGCTGCGAGATCACCACCGCCGCCGACGGCATGATCGCGCTGGAACGCTGTCAGGAGTCGGTGTTCGACGTCATCTTCATGGATGTCCGGATGCCCGAGCTGGACGGGCGCGAGACGACGCGTCGTCTGCGCGCCGGCGGCGGACCGAACGCCGCCACCCCGGTCGTCGCCGTCACCGCCGACACCGCGCCCGAGGACGTCGCGGCCTGTCAGGCGGCCGGCATGGCCTATTTCGTCTCCAAGCCCCTGACGCCCCCCGCCCTGATCGGCGCCTTGCAGCACGTCCTGAACGACACCGCCGCTCAGGCCGCGACCGAGGCCGCCTGACCCCGGACGCCCGCGACAAGGCGCGCGGCGAAATCAGGCTGTTTCATCTCGCATTCCCAGACGACGACCACGCGCCAGGCCGACGCCTCCAACGCCGTCACGGCTGCAGAGTCGCGCACGCGGTTGCGGTCAATCTTGGCGATCCAGTAATCGGCGTTGGTCTTGGGCTGGCGTGATCCACGGGCGCAATCATGGCCGTGCCAGAAGCAGCCGTGGACGAACAGGGCGACCTTGCGGCCCTTCATCACCACATCCGGGCGACCCGGCAGGCCCATGCCGCCCAGCCGATAGCCGATCCCGGCCGCACGCAGGATCCTGCGCACGGCCAGTTCCGGCGACGTGTTCCGCCCCTTCACGCGACGCATCACAGCGCTGCGCTTCTCGGGGCTGAACACATCCGAGTTCACGATCAATCCACGCTCAAGTAGCGAAGCGGTAGCGTGGATTGATCCAATTTAGAGCTGCGCCAGCAGATGCTCGGCCGAGGACACCTTGAACTCGCCGCCCTGTTCGATGTTCAACTGCTCGACCACGCCGTCCTTGACCAGCATGGAATAGCGCTGCGAACGTTCGCCCAGGCCGAAGCCCGAACCGTCCAGCACCAGACCCAGGGCGCGGGTCAGCTCGCCGTTGCCGTCGGCCAGCATGACGATGCTGTCGTCGGTGATGCCCTGGCTCTCGCCCCAGGCCTTCATGACGAAGGCGTCGTTGACCGAGATGCAGGCGACCGTGTCGACGCCCTTGCCCTGGATGTCGGCCAGGTGATCCTTGAAGCCCGGCAGGTGGCGCGCCGAGCAGGTCGGTGTGAAGGCGCCGGGCACGGCGAACAGGGCCACAGTCTTGCCGGCGAAGATGTCGTCGGTGCTGACGGGCTTGGGGCCCTCGGCGGTCGCTTGGGCGAGGGTTGCATTGGGGATGCGATCGCCGATCTGGATGGTCATGTCTGTCTCGCTGAGGTTTGAGGCCGGCGCGTTTGAACGGCCGTGTGCGACACATAGACACCACGGGCGACACCGCAAGCGCCGGTTCGGCTTGCTTGCGCCGCTTTCCGGACGGATGATGCCAGGATCATGAGCGAAGCCTCCACCCTGACCGGCAGACTGCTGGTCGCCATGCCCGGGATCGACGACGCCCGGTTCGAACACGCCGTCATCCTGATCTGCGCCCACGGGCCGGATCACGCCATGGGCTTGCGGCTGGATCGACCGGCGCCGGGCGTGGATCTGAAGACGGTTTTGGACAAGCTGCACGCGCCGGCGCCCGATCAATCCATCGGTCGCGCGGTCCTGATGGGCGGGCCGGTCGAGCGCGAGCGTGGCTTCGTGCTGCACACCGACGACTGGACGGTGGGCGACGACACCCTGGCCTTCGGCGACGGTCTGGCGATGACCGGCACGCGCGAGGCGCTGGCCGCCATGACCGACGAAATCGCCGGCCCGCGCCGTTCGGCCTTGCTGCTGGGCTACGCCGGCTGGGGCGAGGGGCAGTTGGAGGAAGAACTGGCGGACAACGTCTGGCTGACCGCGGACGCCGATCTGGACCTGATTTTCGACGGCGAACACACGTCGAAATGGACACGCGCCCTGGCCCAGCTGGGCGTGGACGCGGCCATGCTGTCGAGCCAAGGCGGCCGGGCCTGAGGCCAGACCGCCCCGATTGACGATTAGAAGCGGTAGTTCATGCCGATGCGGAACATGTGCGTTCCGAACTTGCCGTTGCTGCGCACCATGTCCGTGCCCGTCGTGTTCGGGGCCAGGACGAACGGGTTGGTGGCGGGCGCCGTGCCGCGGCCGACGCGGATGACTGGGCTGTCGACGTCCAGCGAGGTGTAGAGGTATTCGCCGCTGACCGTCAGGCCGCGACCCAAGGCGTATTCCACGCCGCCGCCGGCCTGCCAGCCGTCGCCGTCATCGCCTTCGCTAGTCTCGGTGAAGCTGTTGGCCAGGTTCGACGTGCGGAAACGGTTTTCAAACTTGCCGTAGGCGTAACCGCCGGTGCCGTAGATCAGCGCCGGGCCGACTGCATAGCCCAGCTTCAAACGGGCGGCCGCCGTGCTCTGCAGCTCGCGCGTGAAGGTGTAGAAGGCCGGGGTGGTCGAGAAGCCGGTCACCGAATCCTGGACGTTGTTGACGCTGTATTCGGCCAGGGCGCCGACGACGAAGTTGCCGAACTGCATGTCGTAACCGGCGCGAACGCCCGCCTCGACACCATCATTGTCATCACGGCAGCCGGTGCCGGGCGCAGTGCTGGTCGCCATACCGCCGCAAAAGCCGGGGCTGAAGGCGTTGGCGCCGACGGTAGCGGGAGCGACGGGCGCGGTGGTGACCTGGTCGCCATAGATGCCATCGAGGTTGCGGTCGAAGCGCAGGATTTCGTCGCCGTCGTCGTTCGACTGGTTGTAGCCGCCGAAGATGCCGATGTAGGGGCCGGACCAGTCGGGGGCGACGGACTGGGCCAAGGCGGGGGTGGAAACCATGGCCAGGGCCAGGGCGCTGCAGGCGAGGGTCTTGATCATTTGGGGAGGCTTTCGTGCCGAAATTGCGGGCGCGACATCCCCGCTCGCCGTCACAAAAGCCGAAGGCGGCCACAGGTTCCCTCCAGTTCCCATCGCCAAATGTCGCACATCCAAAGGCTTCGATTGAACGTAGGCCGGCCTACCGCGTCGCCATCGACACCAGAAAGGCGATCAGCAGGATCAGGCTTATCCCTTGCCAGAACCGCACCGGATCGCGCTCGATCAGGGACAGCTGGCGCGGCGGCGGGGCGGCGACAGCGCTGCCGGTCTCCAGCACATGGATCAGTTCCTCGACATCCTCGAACCGCTCGTTCGGATCGACAGCGACGGCGCGCATGATGGCCGCCTCCAGCCAGGCGGGCATATCCGGCCGGTGTCGCGTCGGCGGCGCGGGCGCCCGGTCAAAGCGCGGCGCATCGGCCGGATCCACCTCGCCCCACGGATAGGTTCGGGTGAACAGGCGATACAGCGTCACTCCCAGGGCGAACTGATCCGTGGCGGCGTCGCCGCTCCCGCCGGCATACATTTCCGGCGCCTTATAGCCGGCGGTGCCGGGCGCCTCGGCCTCGGCGAACTCCTCGGCCAGCCGCAGGCGCGCGACGCCCAGGTCGACCAGTTTCAGCCCGCCCTGTGTCTCCAGGATCACATTGTCCGGCTTGATGTCGCGGTGCGTCACTCCCGCCCGGTGCAGGGCCGACACGGCGCGCGACAGGCGCAGCGCCACGCCGATCCCGTCGCCGATCTCGAACGGCCCTTCCTGGGCCAACCGCGCATGCAGGGTCTGACCGGCATGGAAGGGCTGGGCGATATAGAGGCGGCTCTGCCGACCGGCGTCCAGGCTCAGGACCTTGCCGACGAAGGGGCTGTCGATGCGCCGCCCGATAAAGGCTTCGCGCAGAAAGGCGGTGCGCGCGCCGCGCTCGGACAACACGGCGGGCTTGGGAAACTTCAGCACCACCATGCCCGCGTCGCCCAGCGTATCCTTGGCCAGGAACAGGGTCGTATAGCGCCCGTCCGCCACGACCCGCTGAAGCGCGAAACCGTCAACGTTGTCGCCGACGGCGGGCGGCGGCAGGATGACCAGTCCTTCCGCTTCGGCGGTGATCGCCTCCCAGTCGGGCGCGCCGGTGCGGACCACGTCGATGACGATGGCGGTGGCGTTGTCGCGCGGCCCCGCCGCCTCGACCTCGGCCAGGATCGCCCTGGCGTCCGCATCGGGCGAACTGCGCCGTCCCAACAGGCTCGCGATCGCCGCATCGGCCAGCACCCCATGCACCCCGTCGGTGGTCAGCAGCAGCCGGTCGTGCGCCTCCAGTCGCACTTGCCGGACATCCAGCTTCACATCCGCCTCAATGCCGACGGCGCGGTACAGCACATGGCTCAGCCCCTGCTGGGCGCGCGTGTGGTCTTCGGTCAGCCGCGTCAGAACGCCATCGCGGAAATGCCAGGCCCGGCTGTCGCCCACATGGAGCGCCGTCGCCTCGCGCCCACGCAGGATCAGGGCCGTGAACGTCGTCGCCGCCCCCTCCATGGCCGGATCGATCCGCCCCCGCGAATGGAGCCAGCGGTTGAACCCCCTCAGCGCCTTGATCCCGTTGGCGGCGATGCCGTTCAGGGGGTTCTGATCCAGATAGCCGTCGATGAAGCTGCGCGTCGTCAGCTCCGCCGCCATCCGCCCGGCCTTGGACCCCGACACCCCGTCGGCGATCACCGCCACCACCCCATGCTCGCGCTGCTCGGCCGCCGTGCCGATATGGACGCCGCCGAAGTCCTGATTATCCGCCTTGGGCCCCTGCAAGGTCGCAAAGCCGGCGGCGATCTCCAGTCTGGCGTCGGTCATGGGCGGAACTGTCGACCTTGGCTCGCTCGCTTTACAGCGATGTTTACGCCGACCGCTGCTTCAGCGGGGCCGTGCCGTCGGCCAGGCTTTCGGCCAGATAGACCTCGGCCTCCTGCGCCGGCAGGGCGGGGGCATAGCCGAAGCCCTGGCCGTAGTGGCATTGGGCGTCCAGCAGCAGGCGGGCCAGTTCGGCGTTCTCCACGCCCTCGGCGACAACTTCCAGCGACAGGTCGCGGCCCAGGTTGACCACCGACTTGACGATCTTGGCCGAGCCTTCGTCCTTGTTCATCGTCAGCACGAAATAGCGGTCGATCTTCAGCGTATCGAACGGCAGGCGAGCCAGATAGGACAGGGACGAGAAGCCGGTGCCGAAGTCGTCCAGCGCCAGCGAGGCCCCGACGTCCTTCAGCGATTGCAGCACCTCGGCGGCCCGCGCGGTGTCGCGCATGATGTCGCCCTCGGTGACTTCCAGCTTGAGCGCGCCCTTGGGCAGGCCTGTCTCCTTGATGATGCGCGCCACGTCCTCGCACAGGTGCGGGCGCTCGATCTCGCCAACCGAAAGGTTAACGCTGCAGAACAGCTTGCCCGCCAGCGGATGGCGTTCGATCCATTCGGCCAGCTGACGCGCCGATTGGGTCATCATCAGCAGGCCCAGGTCGTTCATCATGCCCAGGTCGGCCGTCAGGCCCAGGAACTCGTCCGGCGGCACCAGACCCCGGCGCGGGTGACGCCAGCGCGCCAGCGCCTCGAAACCGGCGACGGCCCCCGTGTTCAGGTTCACGATCGGCTGGAAGAAGGGCACGATCTCGCCGCGCACGAAGGCGTTCCTCAGATCCGCCTCCAGCGCCAGACGGCTCAAGCTGTCGCTTTCCAGCGCCCGGCCATAGGCGGCCGACCCGCCGCGCCCGGCGCCCTTGGCCGATTCCACCGCCAGCTCGACCCGGCGCAACAGTTCGGCGGCGTCGGGCGCATCCGGCCCGCCCTCCACCATCACCGCCCCGATTGAGACGGTCGGATAGATGTCGAAGCCCGCGACCCGCAACGGCTGTTCCAGCGCGTCTCGAACGCGATAGCTGGTGTGGGAGGCGGTCTTGGGGACGATGATAGCGAACTCGTCCTCGCCGATCCGCGCGGCCGAGGCGTCCTTGTTGAAGGCGGCGGCGAGGCGCGAACCCAGGGCCGACAGCACAAGGTCGGTCCGCTCATGACCCAGCGCCTCGTTCAGGCGCCGCAGCCGGTCCACGTCGCCGACCACGATCTCATATTCGCCGGGCTGGGTCAGCACCTCGCTGACGCGGGCCAGGAAGGCGCGACGATCCAGAAGGCCTGTCAGGGTGTCGCGGTCCGATCCGGCGAACTTGGTCTCCAGCGCAACGACCCCGGCGGCGCGCAGGCCGTCCTCCAGCCAGACGCCGCGCCATAGACAGGTCTCGGACCCGCGCATGCGCAGACGCACGGCGATCTCGGCCCCCTCGTCCTGGGGTTTGAGCATCCGCTCGGCTAAACTGCGATCCTGCGGCATGGCCAGGGCCACGAATCCGGCGGCCGTGCATTCCGGCGCCAGCGGTCCCAGGCCCAGCGATCGCGTAGCCCCGGTGAAGCGCAGTTCGTCCGCCGCAGGCGTCCAGACCCACAGGGCCGTCTCGGCGGCGGCCAGCGCCTCGATGGCGGTCGTGGCGTCCCAGGCCAGCGATCGGGATCGTGGTGTCACGCGTCTCGCCCTTCCAGACGGCCCCCGGCCGTCAACGCTCGTCCTCGACCAGGCCGAACAACAAATGGTCTGCCCACTCGCCGTTAATTTTCAAATAAGCGCGAGCCCGACCTTCGTTGCGAAAGCCGGATTTCTCCAGCACCCGTCGCGAGCCGTGGTTGGTGGGCAGACAGGCCGCCTCCAGCCGGTGCAGCTTCAGCTTGTCGAACGCGTATCCGACCACGGCCCGAACGCCCGCCGTCGCCACGCCCTGACCGGAAAACGGCTGACCGATCCAATAGCCAAGCGTCCCCGTCTCGGCGACGCCGCGCCGCACGTTCGACAGGGTCACCGCCCCCGCCAGGGTCTTGCCGTCCTGCACGAAGACGAAGAAGGGCCAGGCGTTGCCCAGCTCCATCTCGCGCGCATAGATCGACAGCCGGCGCCGGAAGGCCGCCTTGGTCAGGTCGTCGTCGGGCCAGGCCGGCTCCCACGGTTGCAGATAGTCGCGCGAGCCGTCGCGCAGCGTGGACCAGGCGGCGTAGTCGGCGGCGCGCGGCGGGCGCAGCAGCACGCCGTCCCCCCGGATCACGGGTCCGGCCACATCGCTCATCCAGTCCAGAAGCGCCATCGATGGGGACTATAGCATCAAGATTCGGCTCTGAACCTTACGGTTCGGCCAAAAGTGTCGCTGTCAGCTTCAGCGCCAGGTCGCGGCCCAGTCCCTCGGGCGCGCCCAGCATCGGCGTCAGGATGTCCCCGATCAGCCCCTCGGCGAAGGCCATATAGGCCGCCGTCACCACCAGGGCCTTGGCCCGCTCGGTCGCCTTGGGATCATCGGGCGCCATGGCCGCCAGCCGTTCGGCCAGATCACGCACCACCTCGGCGAAGCTTTCCGCCCGGCCCTGCTCGCGCGCCAGCGCCAGCCAGGCCGCCATCTGCGAGGCCCCGCCCGGCCCGAAGGCGTCGAACACCACGCTCATCAGCCGCCCCGGCTCGACGCCGTCGCGCCCTTCTCCCATCCCCTCGTTCAGGCCAGCCTCGATCCGCTGCGCCAGGTCGCGCACCATCGCATCCATCAGCGCGCCCTGAAGCCCGGCCGCCGAGCCGAAATGATGGATCAGATTGGCGTGCCCCACGCCCATCCGCTCGCCCACCGCCTTCAGCGTCACCGCCGCCGGCCCGCCCGACAGCAACAGGTCGCGCGCCGCCTCCAGCGCCTCTTCGCGCGCCACCGCCCCGCGTCGCCGCTTCACTGGACCATTAGTTGACATTGATGTCAGTTAACTCCATCATCCGCTCGAAATCGAGGAGCAGAACCATGGCGAAATCCGCCACCCCCGCCGACCTCCAGATCAAGCCGCGCGACCTGCATATCGACCGCGAGGCTCCGACGCCACGCTGGTGGCTGAACGGCGACCCGTTTGGCACCGCCGTGATGAACGCCCTCAGCCTGACCTTCCCCGACGGCGAGCGGTTCTTCATCCAGTCGGTCAAGCGGTTCGCCAAGGACGCGCCTCCGGCCCTGGCCGCCGACATCCGCGCCTTCACGGTTCAGGAGGGCGCCCACACCCGTGAACACATCGCCTTCAACGCCATCACCGCCCGCGCCGGCTATCAGACCGCCGAGATCGAGGCTTACGTCACCGCCCGTCTCGACATCGCCCGCGCCCGTCCCGCCTTGGCCCAGCTGGCGGCGACCATGGCGCTGGAGCATTTCACCGCCGCCTTCGCCCATCGGCTGCTGGCCGATCCGGAGCTGCTGAAGGGCTCTCCCCACGACCTGGCTCGCCTTTGGCGCTGGCACTCCATCGAGGAGATCGAGCACAAGGGCGTGGCCTATGACGTCTTCCTGCACGCGACCCGGGACCTCAGTCCGCTGAAGCGCTGGCGCATCCGACGCTGGGCCATGTTCCTGACGACGCTGCTGTTCACCCGCACGGTGCGCGAGACGACCTTCAAGCTGCTGAAGCAGGACGGCATCGTCGGCTGGCGCGCGCGTCTGGGCCTGTTCCGCTGGCTGTGGCTGAAGCCGGGCCTGTATCGCCGGATGATCGGCGACTACCTGGCCTTCTACAAACCCGACTTCCATCCTTGGCAGATCGACGACCGCGACCTGATCGCGGACGCGGAGGCCGGCCTGGCCCAACCGGCCTGACTCTCAAATCCGACCCCGCGACGGAGTTTTCGCCCGAAGGCGTTACAATGTGCGGGGGACGGACGAGGAGAAGGCCATGGCTTCATCACCGACCGACGCCGCCGTCGCCCTGACCCGCCTGGGTCTGGGCGCCCGGCCTGGCGAGATCGACCGCGTCGCCGCCGATCCGCGCGGCTGGGTCACTGCCCAGATTCGTCGCCAGGGCGCGCCACAGCCTTCGGGCCAGTTCGCCGACACCGCCGAACGCGTCGCCCAATATATCGACTATCAGAGCGACGCCGGCCTGGTCCGCCGCGACCGACGCGCCGCCGCTCCGGCGACGGCCGAGGCCGCACCCTCCCCTGCCCCCGCTCCAGGCATGCCGGACGCCGCCGATCCGCAGGCCGTCGCCCGGCGCGAAGCCCGTCAGGCCGCCCGCCGCGACATCACCCAGGACACGGCGCAGGAGTTCCTGGCCCGCGCCCAGCTGGGCGCGACCACCGACGACGGTTTCGCCGAGCGCTGGGCCCTGTTCTGGTCGAACGCCCTGACCGTCTCGGCCGCCAAGTTCGCCAGCGGCGCCTTCGTGGGCCAATACGAGCGCGAGGCCATCCGCCCCCACGTCTTCGGCCGGTTCGAGGATCTGATCCTGGCCGCCGAACAGCATCCCGCCATGCTGCTCTATCTGGATCAGGCCCGCTCGGTCGGTCCCGACAGCATGGCCGGCGCGCGCCGCAACGCCGGTCTGAATGAAAACCTGGCCCGCGAGATGATGGAGTTGCACACAATCGGCGTTGACGGGGGCTACACCCAGGCCGACGTCACTGAACTGGCGCGCGCCCTGACCGGTTGGTCGATCCCCGCCGCCCGCGATCAGCGTCAGCCCAACCGTCCGCGCCGCGCGCGCAACATGGCCGCCCAGGCCGAGCCCGGTCCGGATGGCTTCGTCTTCCGCGCCAATGTCCACGAACCCGGCGCCCGCAGGGTGATGGGCAAGACCTATCCGGCGGCGGGCCTGGCCCAGGGTCAGACCATCCTGCGCGACCTGGCCCGGCATCCGGCGACGGCCAAACGCCTGTCGCGCCGTCTCGCCGCCCATTTCGTCGCCGACGATCCGCCGCCCGCCCTGGTCGCACGGCTGGAAGCGGCCTGGACCGGCTCAGGCGGCGATCTGTCCCAGGTCGCCCGCGCCCTGATCGAGGCGCCCGAGACCTGGACGCCCCAGCCGGCCAAGATCAAGACGCCCTACGACTTCATCGTCTCGGCCCATCGCGCGCTGGGAACCCGGCCTCAGCGGATCCAGCCGTTGCGCCAGGCCCTGCTCGACATGGGCCAGCCGCTGTTCGCGCCCCCGTCGCCCGAGGGCTGGCCCGATACGGCCGCCGACTGGGCCGGTCCTGACGCCCTGGTCAAACGGCTGAACTGGTCGCGCACCGCCGCCGATCTGGCGCAAGCGAGCGATCCCAATGCGGTCGCCGCCTCCGCCCTCGGCCCGCGCCTCGGCGAGCGGACCCGCCTCGCCGTCGCCCGCGCCGAAAGCCGGCCCGAGGCCCTCACCCTTCTGTTCATGTCGCCGGAGTTCCAACGCCGATGACCGCCCCCAAAGCAAACCTCAGCATGAACCGCCGCCGTCTGCTGGCCGCCGCCTCCGCCGGGGTTGGTCTGGCCTTCGCCGGACGCGTCGCCGCCCAGACCGGCGGCCCGGCCAACAAGCTGGTCGTCGTCATTGCGCGCGGCGCCATGGACGGCCTGTCCGTCACCGTGCCTTACGCCGATCCGAACTACGTCCCCTTGCGCGGCGGTCTGGCCATCGCCGCACCCGGGGAGGCGAACGGCGCCCTGGCCCTGAGCGAAGGCTTCGGCCTGCATCCGGCGCTCGCCGGCCTGCACGCCCTCTATGATCAGGGTCAGATGCGGTTCGCCCCCGCCGTCGCCCTGCCCGTGCGCATCCGCTCGCACTTCGACGCCCAGGACGTGCTGGAGAACGGCGGCGAAGGTCTGCGCCAGCAATCCGACGGCTGGCTGAACCGCGCCATCGTCGCGGCCGGCGGAACGTCGCTGAAGGGCCTGTCGATCGGCGCCCAGACGCCCCTGATCCTGCGCGGCGACGCGCCGGTGTCCAGCTGGGCGCCCGGCGGTCTAGTGCGCGACGGCGACCGCATCGCCTCCCTGCTTCAGGACCTCTATGTCGAGGATCCGATGCTGGGCCAGAACCTGGCGCGGGGTCTCGCGACCGAGAAACTGGTCAGCATGGAGGGCGGCGACCAACGCCTGCGCCGCAACGACGTCCAGGGCCTGGGCCAGACCGTCGCCAGCCTGATGACCGGACCGGAGGGCGCCGACATCGTCGCCGTCTCGCTGGACGGCTGGGACACCCATGCGGGCCAGCGCGCCCAGCTCCAGACCCGGCTGACGGGCCTGGATCAGCTCGCCACGGGCCTGAAAGACGGCCTGGGCGAGACCTGGTCGCGCACGGCGGTCATCGTCGCCACCGAGTTCGGCCGCACCGCCCGCGCCAACGGCACGCAGGGCACTGATCACGGCACTGGTGCCTCGCTTCTGCTGGCGGGCGGGGCGGTCAAGCGCGGCGGCCCCATCGGCGACTGGCCGACCCTGGCCGACAACCGCCTGTTCGAGAACCGCGACCTGGCGCCGACCCTGGATATCCGTTCGGTGTTCAAGGGCGTGTTGCGCGATCACATGGGCCTCGACCGCGCCGCCCTGGACGCCCGCGTCTTCCCCGGCAGCGCCGCCGAAGCGCCGGCCATGGATGGACTGATCTAGCCTTCACGCTTGCTTTTCGCGGCGCAACATCGCATCAGGACGCCATCACCTTGGACCCGGCCCTGTTCGCAGGCGACGGGTGGCTATCCCCGCCGCCGATCCGCTGGGAAACCGAGCCGCCGGAAACCGAAGCATCGGTAAGGCTCATCCAGATGAAATCCTGAAATGTCCATTATCGCCTCCGCGCGCCAGCAATGGCTCGCCAATCCTCGCCGCGATCTTCTGGCGGGGACCGTCGTGGCCCTGGCCCTGATCCCCGAAGCCATCGCCTTTTCCATCATCGCCGGCGTTGATCCCGCCGTCGGCCTCTACGCCAGCGTGGTCATCGCCGTGACCATCGCCTTCGTCGGCGGCCGTCCGGCCATGATCTCGGCCGCGACCGGCGCCATGGCCCTGCTGATGGTCACGCTCGTGCGCGACCACGGGCTGGAATATCTCTTCGCCGCCTCGCTGCTCTGCGGCGTGTTCCAGATCGTCATCGGCCTGCTGAAGCTGGGCCGCTACATCAAGTTCGTCAGCCGCAGCGTCATGACCGGCTTCGTCAACTCGCTGGCGATCCTGATCTTCCTAGCCCAGATGCCCGAGCTGATCGGCCGGGGCTGGATCACCTACGCCCTTGTCGCGGCGGCCCTGGTCGTCATCTACGGCTTCCCCCGCCTTACCAAGGCCGTGCCCTCGCCCCTGGTCGCCATCGTCGCCATCAGCGCCCTGGTGATCGTGCTGAAGCTGGATGTGCGCACCGTCGGCGACATGGGTCAGATGCCGACCAGCCTGCCGATGTTCCATCTGCCCGCCGTCCCCCTGACGTGGGAGACGCTGGTCATCATCGCCCCGATTTCGGCGACCCTGGCCTTCGTCGGCCTGCTGGAAAGCCTGTTGACCGCGAACCTGATCGACGACATCACCGACACCCCGTCGGACAAGGATCGCGAGACGCGCGGCCAGGGCATCGCTAACATCCTGTCGCCTCTCTTCGGCGGCATGGCGGGCTGCGCCATGATCGGCCAGTCGATGATCAACGTCACCTCGGGCGCGCGCGGGCGTCTGTCCACATTGTGGGCCGGCCTGTTCCTGCTGTTTTTGATGCTGGCGCTTCAGACCTGGGTCGCCCGGATCCCTATGGCCGCCCTGGTCGCCGTCATGATCATGGTCTCCATCGGCACCTTCGACTGGTCCTCGGTAATGAAACTGCGCTCCACCCCGCTTCAATCGTCCATCGTCATGATCGCCACCACCGTGACGGTCGTCGCCACCCACGACCTGTCCAAGGGCGTCATCCTGGGCGTGCTGCTGTCGGCGATTTTCTTCATGCGCAAGGTCGGCAAGACCATCGCCGTGACCGAGGTTCCGACGCCGGAACCGGGCGTCCTGCGCTACCGCGTCTCAGGCCAGCTGTTCTTCGCCTCGGCCGATCTGTTCGCCGCCAGCTTCGAGCATCACGGCCAACCCACGCGCGTCGAGATCGATCTCAGCGACGCCCATCTGTGGGATCTCACCGGCGTCGCCGCCGTGGACAAGGTCGTCTTCCGCTACCGCCGTCAGGGCGCGGACGTGCAGGTCACGGGCATGAACGACGCCGCCCGCACCCTGGTCACGCGGGTGGGGCGGTTCGAGAAGATGCATCTGCCGGACGGCGCCGGCGCGCATTGAGCCGTCAGGCGGCGTTGGAGGTCGGTTCGAGGTCGGGCTTGGGCATCTTGCAGATGCGGTTCAGGTCGGCCCGGATCGAGCTGCCCTGGAAGTGCGAGATTTCGGCGCCCGAATAGCCCTCGCCCGACAACGCTTTGACGACATCGCCGGTGTTCAGACAATCGTTGGTCCGAGCGAGCTGGTAGGCGCGCTCCACGACGTGGGTGCGGTTCATGTTGGAAGCCTTTCGTGCCTTCCCACAACGCGCGCCAAGCTAAACCGTTCCCATTATTGGATTTTCGTCCCGCCCGGCCCGCGCTTGCATCTGTCATGAATATCTGCGCACATAGAGCTCGTCGATCTCTCTGCGTAACGCCCACTCTCTCTGCGAACGCACGAGTCAAGGCCGCTCCCATTCAGACCCGACAGGCCGCAGGGACGTTCCCTCGGTCAATTTCTAACGGAGGTCTCAAAATGGCTACCGGCACTGTCAAATGGTTCAACCCGACCAAGGGTTATGGCTTCATCCAACCCGACGACGGCGGCAAGGACGTCTTCGTCCACATCTCGGCCGTCGAAGGCGCTGGCCTGCGCGGCCTGGATGAAAACCAGAAGGTTTCCTACGAGCTGGAACGCGACAAGCGTTCGGGCAAGGAATCGGCTGGCCAGCTGCAAACCATCGGCTGATTTCAGCTTCACAGCTGATCTGGTGACGGCGGCTCCTCACGGAGCCGCCGTTTTCAATTGATCTGCGGCTGGATGCTAAAAGCGGATGATCCGAACGTGTCAGGGGCGATTAGCGAAACCGAGGCGCAACCGCTTTAGGGGTGGCCTTTTAGCCGTTCTGCCGCAGCCTGCATCCGAGCATTCGCTTCCCGCCCCATCTCTCGACATTCCGCCGCAGTTTTTTCAGGGCGGCTAGGGTCTGCGAGACCTTGCTCATACCCCTGCCTAAAACTCGAGACGAGCCAAGTCGGCACTCCTGGAGGTGCCTGATCGGAGGTGAGGCCATCCAACCGCGCCTTGGCACCGACTGGTAGGTGAGCGGCGCACGTGCCGGCGTATCTTCCCAAACCCATGAATGCGGCGACTGCTTCGGCGGTTTCAGGGTTCGCGGGAGTGATGATCGGGGGTCCTGCATTCTGTCCCATAAGGCCGGCACTTAGAAATGCGGCAATAATCATCTTTTTCCCCGTACCGAGCAGAGGGTGGCGGCGGACACCCCGCATGATCCTTACACACTACTAGCTCGTTGGGGAGAGTCGTAACGACGATCATCCGAATAACCGCAACAGGTCGAAGCGAGAAACTGCTTCAACTCTGTCATTGCAGCCCAGCAAACTGTCTCACGCCTTTGTCTTGTCGATCCAGGCGGCGAAGGCGTCGGTGAAGCTTTTCAGGAAGGTCTTGGTGTCGTCCTTCTTCAACTTGCCGTTCTCGTCCAAGAGGTCGGCGACATTGCCGATATAGGCCTCGGGCTGCTGCATCGTCGGCATGTTCAGGAACACCAGCGGCTGGCGCAGGTGGTGGTTGGCGCCGAACGCCGCGACGGCGCCGGGCGAGACGCTGACGATGGCGGCGGGCTTGCCCTGCCAGATGCTGTGGCCATAGGGACGCGAACCGACGTCCAGGGCGTTCTTCAGCGCGCCGGGAATGGAGCGATTGTATTCGGGCGTGACGAACAGCACCGCCGCGGTCGTCGCCACCTCCTCGCGGAACCGCTCCCAGGCCGGCGGCGGGTTGTCGGTCTCCAGGTCCGGGTCATAGAGCGGCAGGTCGCCGATCTCGACCGGCTCGATCTCCAGCCCCGGCTCAGCCAGCGCCTTTAGCTCCATGCCGATGGCGCGCGAATAGGAGCCTTTGCGCAGGCTGCCGACGATCAGGGCGACGCGGACGGTCATGGAAGGTCTCCGGGCTGGACGGGTTCAAGCGCCAGCATAACCGATCCGCGCCCCGGCGCGTTCCCTCAGCCCCCGAACAGAGCCGCCGCAAACGCTTCGCCTGCTGGTGCGGCTGACTTCGGACCCAGGACGGCGCTGGCCGCCTGGCCAGAGGCCAGCACCCGGCCGCCGACCGCGCGAACGTCCTCGATCGTCTGGGCTTCCAGTTGCTCGGTCATCGACAGGCTGGAGCGCGGGGCGCCGAAGATCAGGGTCTGGGCGGCGTTGCGCCCCGCGCGGCTCATCGGATTTTCGTCGGACATCCACAGGCCGGCCTTCATCACCGCCTTGGCGCGCGACAACTCCTTTTCGGTCGGCCCGTTCTCGGCCAGGGCCCGCACCTCGGCCGCCGAGACCTCGGCCAGTTCTTTCGCCCGATCCGCCGCCGCCCCGGCGTAGATGCCCAAGACGCCCGTATCCTCATACGGCTCCTGATAAGCGTCGATGGCGTAGGCCAGGCCCCGCTCCTCGCGCGCGCTCTGGAACAGGCGCGAGGCCATGCCCCCGCCCAGAATCTCGCCGAACAGCCGCATGGCCGAAAGCGCCGGATCGGTCGCCGAAAGCGCCGGCAGTTGGAACACCAGATTGGCCTGTTCGATCTTGCGCGTCAGCTTGGCATGGCCGCCGACGAAGGCGGCCGGCGCGGGCGCGTCAGCCGGCGTCGCGACCGCATCGCCGAACCACCGCTCGGCCAGGGCCAGCAGTTCGGTCTCGTCCACCGCGCCTGAGACCGACACCAGCATACGGTCGGGAGAATACAGCCGCGAACGCCACGCCTCGACCGACGCCTTGTCGGCCGGCTTCAGGCTGGCGACCGAGCCCAGGATGGGGCGGCCCAACGGTTGTTTGGCGAAGGCGCGCGTCTGCACCATCTCGAACACATGGTCGTCAGGCGTGTCGAAGGCCTCGGCGATCTCCTGGGCCACCACGTCCTTCTCGCGCTCAATCTCGGCAGGATCGAGGGTCGGGCGGAACACCAGGTCCGACAGCACCTGCATCGCCAGCGGCAGCGAGCCGTCCAGCCCCCGCACCTCGAAACTGGTCCGCTCATAACCCGTGGAGGCGTTGATCGTGCCGCCCTCGGCCTCGATCCGCTCGACGATCTCGCGCGCGGCCATGTCGCCGGCGCCCTTGAATACCAGATGCTCCAACAGGTGCGACCAGCCGGATCGATCCAGCGGCTCCCACCGCGCCCCGCCCTTGACGGTGACGACGACGGCCAGGGTCTTCAGCCCCGGCATCGGATCGCAGATGACGCGAACGCCGTTGGACAGGGTGTGAAGCGTAGCGGTCAGGACTTTAGTCTTTCCTATCGCCGCGCACGCGGTGCGCGGCTGCTTGAGGACCGTCTTTTTTCATTCGACGGCGAAGCAGGGCCACATAGAAACCCGCAAGCGCGATCGCCAGTCCGAACCATGTCAGGGCGTATCCGAAATGGTTGTTGGAAAAGGCCGCAGGC